>JAFIGB010000232.1 GCA_020831705.1 Candidatus Sumerlaeia bacterium
CCCGGCTTCTCGAATCGGGTGCGGCGGATTTTATCACCAAGCCCATTGATATCGTACGATTCCTGGGAGTGCTTGATCGGCTCCTGGAAAAACCCAATGGATCCCAGCCAACAATACCCATTAAAGGAGGGTCAACGCCATGACTCAAAACATTCCCACCAACGCCCGTATCCTGATCGTTGATGACGAACCGGCAAATGTTCGGCTCATTGAAAAAATACTACAAAAAAACGGGTTTACAAATACAAAATCCACCATGAACCCTTTGGATGCTTTGCCACTGGTTCAGGGCTTCCAGCCCGACTTGATCATGTTGGACCTGCACATGCCGGTCAAAGATGGATTCATGGTCATGGAGGAACTCGGTGAAGTGATCGGGAAGCAGGATTTCGTACCGATTATCATTTTGACGGCTGATGTGGTTCAGGAAACGAAGATTCGGGCACTGGCTGCCGGTGCCAAGGACTTCCTCACCAAGCCCATCGACCATGCCGAATTGCTGGCGCGTGTTCACAATCTGCTTGAGACACGGGCACTGCATAACGAAGTGCTCGAACACAGCCACCTTCTTGAGGAACGTGTGAATGACCGCACCCGGCAGTTGCGCAAGACACAACTCGAAGTTGTCGAACGCCTGGGGCTTGCGTGCGAGTTTCGTGATGATGACACGGGAATGCACACAAGGCGGGTTGGCATCCTCGCCTCGAAGATCGCCGCCTCCCTCGGGTGCGAGGAAAAATTTGTGACCCTCATGAGGGAAGCTGCTCCCCTTCACGATATCGGCAAGGTCGGAGTTCCCGACAGCGTTCTCCTCAAACCCGGCAAACTCAACAAGGAGGAATGGGCCATCATGAAGACACACACCACCATCGGTGCCCAAATCCTCAATGGCAGCCCCCACGCCCTCCTCAATATTGCCGAAGAGATTGCCCGTACCCACCACGAACGGCACGATGGAGCCGGGTACCATGGAATGAGTGGCGAGGAGAGCCCGCTCTCGGGACGCATCTGCGCCGTGGCCGATGTCTTTGATGCCCTGACCCACGTACGGCCATACAAGGAGGCGTGGTCAGTCCCCGACGCCCTCCAGGAAATCACCGCACAGAAGGGCCGCCAGTTCGACCCTGATATAGTGGGCGCTTTTCTCACCGTCATCGACGGCCAATCCGTTGATTTCATGGATGAAGAAGCGGGCGAGTGAGGGAAAATCCCCCCATGATTCCCTACCACACAACATCGCCGCCTCGATCCCAATGAAGGACTTTGGGGCCGGAAACTTCACTTGCAATATTGGTTGTAATGCCAAATACTTCTCGGTTATCCTTTGTAAGAAGGCTGACAATATCACTGGTATTTTGGGTTGTATTGCCAAGCTACATTTGATTAACTTTCGTTGGAGGACGAGAGACACATTAACAAGATGAAAACCAATGCAAAGCCAGATTCTCAATCACCTCAGAAAACTTTGCTCACACGCTGGGCGGACCAGAAGCTTCTTGTCAAAGGGCTGATTGTCGTTGCTTTTCCGGTAATTGCTCTGCTGGTGATGGCCGTTACTGTCATTCAGGAAAATCGTGCGAAGGAGGAAGCGCGCGAGTGGGTGGAGCATACACTCGAAGTGCGCCTGATCGCTCATCGACTTCGAATCTCCCTGGAGGAGGCCGGTGGGGCGCTGGGGCGTTATTTCCTGACGGGGAATACGGAGGAACTGGTGCTATTGGACGAGGCGTTGGAAGACGCGCCCGTGCACCTCGCATCCCTTGCAGACCGGGTGGCTGACGAGGCGGTCATGGAAGGGGTTTCGCACCTCGCGCTGTTGCAGGAGGAGTATATAACAGAACTCAAATCCCTAAAGGAAGCCAAGGGAAAGGAGGGCCGCGATGATATACAATCGGTGGAGGTGTTTGCCAACGTCGGCGACATTCTGGAGGGAATGCGGGTGCAACTTCGTATGCTGTCCGAAAAGGAAATTCGCCTTCAGGAGGAACGTCAAGATCGGTATAACAAGCTGGCGAATCGATTTATCCTCACGGTGCTGGTATGCACGTTGGTGGGACTGGGAGGCGGCCTGCTTGGAATGATCATGTTCATCGGGGGTGTTTCGCGGCGGGTGCGCCTTTTGGAAAGGAACGCTCACTTACTGGGAGATGGAAAGGCATTAAGGAAGTTGCCCACGGGTGGCGACGAAGTTGGCAAGTTGGCGATGGCACTCACCCGGACCAGCAATTTACTCAATCGCCGAACGCGGGATTTGCGCGAGGCACGATCGTTCCTGGAACATCTTATCAACTCGGGACCTGTCATTATTTTCCGGGGCGACGTGCAGACGCTGGCGATGAGCTATATCAGTCCGAACGTGGAGAGGATTCTAGGGCATTCACCCGATGTGATTCTGGGTGTGAACGGTTTTCTTCCCACGATCATCCATCCCGACGATGCGGAGTCATTCCAGTCCGCAATCGCGAGCACGATTGCCCAGGGTGAGTTCGCCCATGAGTTTCGTTTCCGCCACAAGGACGGATCGTACCGGTGGCTGTCGGGTGCGCTACGCCTCGAAGAGGATCCCGGACAACCGGATAAGCGGAGTCTGCTCGGTTTTGCCCTCGACGTGACTGATCGGCAGCAGGCGCGACAAACCGGTGAGCGTTTCTTCGAACTGTCGCTCGACATGATCAGCATCATTGATATGAACGGCCACTTCAGGCGGATCAATCCGGCATGGAGGCAAACCCTCGGCTATCGGATTGAGGATATACGCGACAAACCATTCCTCGATTTTGTGCATCCCGAAGATCACGAGGTAACAATCGCTGCCTATACCGATCTAAAAAAGGGGGGAACGCTGACCCATTTCGAGAATCGCTACCGCGCCTCCGACGGCTCCTGGAAGATCCTGCAGTGGGCATGCACAAGCAGCATTGAGGACAGGGTCGTCTATTCCATCACGCGCGACGTGACGGAAACCCGTGCGGCTGAGGACGCGTTGCGGCGAAGCGAGGAGCGGCTTCAGTCGATCATTGACCACTCGCCCACCCTGATCGTGGTCAAGGACTTGAATCGGTGCTATCAACTCGTCAACAAGCGGTGGGAGGCGTTGTTCGGGCTCAAGGCGGACGAAGTGATCGGACGAAGCGATGACGAACTGGCGCCGATACCCGGGGCCATTAAAGAGCTTCTCAATGAGCACGAGGGGAAGGTCATTGACGAAGTAATCACCCAATTTTTTGACTTGGGGGTTGGGAATGAGACCTACTCTGCCTCAATTTTCCCATTGCGCGACTGCACCGGGACGGCGGTTGCAATTTGTCTCATCGCCACAGACATCACAGAGCGTAAAAATGCGGAGCAGGTCCTTCGCCTCGCGCGGATGGAGGCCGTGGAGGCGCGCGAGGCTGCCGACCGGGCCAACTTGGCAAAGAGCGAGTTCCTCTCGCGCATGAGCCATGAGTTGCGCACGCCACTCAACGCCATTCTCGGTTTCAGCCAGCTTCTCGAATTGGACGATTTGGACGAAGACCAGCGAGAAAACGTGGCCCAGATTCACCGTGGTGGAAGGCATTTGCTGTCCCTAATTAACGAGGTCCTCGATATCAGCCGCATTGAGTCGGGTAATCTCTCGATGTCGCTTGAGCCGGTCTCGCTCCATTCAGTTATCGGGGAGTGCCTTGAGTTGATGCGGTCCCTGGCCGCGAATCGAAATGTCTCTTTGGGTATTGGGAAGGGAGGGATCGATACCGATGTGCAATTGCATGTACTTGCCGACCATCAGCGGTTGAAACAGATTCTACTGAATTTGCTGTCCAACGCGATCAAGTACAACATTGAGGGTGGAAGCGTCACGGTAACGTTGAACCCGATTCCCGGCGGAATGCACCGCATCAGTATAGCTGATTCCGGTCCCGGTATCCCCGAGGAGCTACACACGCGGCTGTTTGTTCCCTTCGACCGGCTTGGTGCTGAACAGACCCTGGTCGAGGGCACGGGGTTGGGACTGCCGCTGTCGAAGCGACTGGCCGAGGTCATGGAAGGGAACCTCTCGATGGTGAGCAAAGTTGGTACCGGGACGGTCTTCCATCTGGACCTGAAGGACACCCCATCACAGGCGGTGGATACACAGTTCGACCCTGAGATTCCCGCGGTGACTGAGACTTCAGGTCTATACGGGAAAGTGCTCTATATTGAGGACAATCTTTCCAACCTACGTCTGGTCGAACTCATCCTCCGGCGCTGCCCCGGCGTGGAACTGATCTCCTCGATGCAGGGTCGCCTGGGCTTTGACCTGGCCATTGAGCACCAGCCCGACCTCGTGTTCCTCGATTTACACCTGCCGGATGTCCATGGGTCGGAAATCCTGGCGGGCCTGAAGGATGATCCGGCCACGGCGGGTATTCCTGTGGTCATCCTCAGTGCCGACGCCACACCCGGACAGATCGACCGGCTCCTCGAATCGGGTGCGGCGGATTTTATCACCAAGCCCATTGATATCGTACGATTCCTGGGAGTGCTTGATCGGCTCCTGGAAAAACCCAATGACTCCCAGCCACCGAAACCCAATGCAGGAGGATCACCGCCATGACTCAAAACATTCCCACCAACGCCCGTATCCTGATTGTTGATGACGAACCGGCAAATGTTCGGCTCATTGAAAAAATACTACAAAAAAACGGGTTTACAAATACAAAATCCACCATGGACCCTTTGGATGTTTTGCCCCTGGTGGAGGTCTTCCAACCCGACTTGATCCTGTTGGACCTGCACATGCCGGTCAAAGATGGATTCATGGTCATGGAGGAACTCGGTGAACTGATCGAGGAGCAGGATTTCCTGCCTATTGTCATTTTGACGGCGGATGTGGTTCAGGAGACGAAAATTCGGGCACTGGCTGCCGGCGCGAAGGACTTCCTCACCAAGCCCATTGACCATGCCGAGTTGCTGGTGCGTGTTCAAAATCTGCTTCAGACACGGGCACTACACAACGAAGTGCTCGACCATAGCCATCTTCTCGAGGAACGCGTAGATGATCGCACCCGGCAGTTGCGCCAGACACAACTCGAGGTCGTCGGGCGGCTGGGACTTGCCTGTGAGTTTCGCGACGATGACACGGGGCTGCACACAAAGCGGGTTGGCATCCTCGCTTCGAAGATCGCCGCCTCCCTCGGGTGCGATAATGACTTTGTGACCCTCATGCGGGAAGCTGCCCCGCTTCACGATATCGGCAAGGTCGGCATTCCCGACATCATACTACTCAAGCCCGGCAAGCTCAGCTCAGCGGAATGGGCGATCATGAAGACCCATACCACCATCGGTGCCCAAATCCTCGATGGCAGCCCTCACGCCCTCCTCAATATTGCCGAAGAAATCGCCCTCACCCACCATGAACGACACGATGGAGCCGGTTACCATGGAATGAGTGGCGAGGAGATCCCGCTCTCGGGACGCATCTGCGCCGTGGCCGATGTCTTTGATGCCCTGACACACACACGGCCATACAAGGAGGCTTGGCCGGTCTCCGATGCCCTCCAGGAAATCACCGCGCAGAGGGGGCGCCAGTTCGACCCCGATGTGGTGGACGCCTTTCTGGCGGTCGTCGAAAGCGAATACGCTGAAGCCGAGGACGAATCCTCTGAAACCGAGGAGCAGGAAGCGTAGAGCGTCGTGGGCTTCACTGTTTGATTCGCTTCCACCACACGACATCGCCGCCTCAGTCCCAATGAAGGACTTTGGGGCGTTACAGGTTCGACTTCAAAAGAGAAACAGGTGGTCCGCCAGGGGATAAACACCCCATTCGTGAGGCGGACCCCAACAACAATTGCCACTGTTTACCTTGCCTCCGCGGGGAACTGTACCGTAACTATTTGGACCGAGGGCGGACGAGAATTGTTTCCGCCACCCCCTGCCAAATAACTGCGACGAGGCCTGGTTTACCATGTCACCCTCCCGATTTTCCCCGGATTCCTCGATTCCCCTCTATCAACAGGTGGCCGACCGTATCACGGCACTGATCGAAAAGGGGACCCTGAGTTCCGGCGAGCGCCTGCCATCAGTCAGGAAATTGAGCCGCGACTGGACGGTATCAATTACAACTGTGTTGGAGGCGTATCGATTGTTGGAAAACCGGGGCATGATCGAGGTCCGGCCCCAGTCAGGCCATTACGTTCGCCCACGAATTCGCACCTCCCCACCGGAACCGAACTTCAATCGCTCGCGGATCCAGCCGACCGCGGTGAGCCTGGGCGAATTGTCCGTCATGACGCTCCACGACGCCCAGGATGCGGAATTGCTTCACTTCGGGGCCGCCGTCCCCCATCCCAACATGTTGCCCAGTGAGCGGCTGAACCGCACCCTTTCCGCCGTGGCACGGCGAAGTGCCAGCCGGGCGACCTCCTATGAGTTTCCCCCAGGCGCCAAGACATATCGCGTGGAGGTGGCCCGCCGCGCAGTCACTGCTGGTTGTGCCCTTACACCTGATGAAATCATCGCCACAAATGGTTGTACCGGCTCAATTTGGCTCAGTTTGTACCTTCTTTGCAAGCCGGGAGATGCAGTTGCGGTGGAAACGCCCACTTATTACGGCCTCCTCCGTGCCCTGGAGGGCCTGAACCTGCAGGCGATCGAAATTCCCGCCCACCACCGGGATGGAATGAGTCTCGACGCCCTGGAGTATGCCCTTCAGGAACACCGTATCAAGGCGGTGCTGGTGACGACGAATTTCCACAACCCCACCGGCAGCTGCATGCCGGAAAAGAACAAGGAACGGCTGGTGGAAATGCTCGCGGATCGTGATATCCCCCTCATTGAGGATGATGTCTACGGCGACATTACCTTCGAGGACGAGCGCCCCAAGGTCTGCAAGGCCTACGACAAGAAGGGGATGGTGATTTTGTGCTCGTCGTTCTCCAAGACCCTCGCACCCGGGTATCGTGTGGGCTATCTCGCTGGCGGAAAATATCATCATGAGTTGGTCAAATTGCAGATCACGGCGAATCTCGCCTCCCCAACGCTTCCCCAGCTTGCCATCGCGGAATTTCTTGCAAATGGCGGCTACGAACACCACCTGCGCCGCATCCGGCGCATGATGATCAACCAGATGGCATGGTTGCGTCAGGCGGTGACCCGCTATTTCCCCGAGGGCACGCGCATGACCAACCCCCAGGGGGGATTTGCCCTTTGGGTCATCATGCCCGAGCATGTCGATTGCCTCCAGCTCTACGACCGCGCGATCCAGCACAAGATTTCCATCTCGCCCGGCTTCATGTTTTCCCCCAAGCGCCAGTACCGGAACTGCATCAGGCTCAACGCCGCCTTCGCCACGGAGGACACGGAGGATCAAGTGGCGCTTCTGGGGAGCCTGGCCGCCCAACTGGCCCAGCGCGAGAAGACTTCCGTATAGATTTATATACAAATTCGTCTATATTCACAGTTGCGGCGGATATATGTCAATACGCGCGGAAGGCCGCTGCGTGCCCATCATCCCCAGAATCGCAGGTTCCGGCGCACGGCGGAACTGTAGAAGTTGTCCCCTTCCATGAGCTCGCCGTGGCTCCCCATGTGGGTGATGTGGCCACGCTCGAGGATGACAATCCGGTCGGCGTGGCGAACCGTCGCCAATCGGTGGGAGACCATGAAGGTCGTGCGGTTGCGCATGACCCGGTTCAGGGCATTCTGCACGAGTTCCTCGGATTCCACGTCCAGGGCGCTCGTGGCCTCGTCCAGAATCAGGACCCTGGGATTGCGGATCAGGGCGCGGGCAATGGCGAGGCGCTGGCGCTGGCCGCCGGAAAGCTTGATGCCATCCTCACCAAGGCGCGTGTGGATGCCGTCGGGTAGCTCGGCAACGAATTCCCAGGCATTTGCAAGGCGAAGGGCCCGGGAGGCGCGCTCCTCGTTCGCTTCACGAAGGCCAAAATTGATGTTTTCGTAGATCGTTCCCGAGAAAAAGACCGTGTCCTGGGTCACCACGCCCACATGGCGACGGAGTGAACGGAGGTCCAGCCCCGCGAGATCCCGACCGTCGAGGAGCAACCTTCCCCCCGTGGGCCTGATAAAACCGAGGACAAGGGAGATCAGCGTGGACTTCCCCGAGCCGCTTCCCCCCACCAGGGCAATCGAGGATCCCGCCGGAATGTCCAGATCCACATTCTTCAGGGCATGGCGCTCGGAACGTGGATAGACAAAGGTGACCTTCTCAAACCGGAAGTGCCCCGCCGGAGTGTCCACCTGCTTTTTATCGCGGTAATCCTCTATGTCGGGGGATCGCAGGACCTCCTGAATCGAACGGAGGGACTCCCGGGCCTGGGCAAATTGCGGCAGGGTGTTGAGGAGCGTGTTCAGCGCGTTGGACAATCCAATGAAAAAGGCGTTGAACATCAGTACATCCCCGACGGTCAACCACCCCTGGAAGGCCGCATACACCGCCCCGCCGAGGAAAAGTGCCTGGACGGCCTGCATGACGACCCACGAGGAGGCCCCGAAGACGGCAATGATGCGGTCGAAGCGGAAACCCTCGTTGAAAACCCGGTCCATTTTACTGCTGACGGCCCTGATTTCCTCCTCCTCGACCCCGTGGGCGCGGGTCACGGGGATCATCGTGAGCATGTCGGACAATCGCGACGTCATTCCCTCCAAAGAACGTCTATATTGATGTACAGTGTCCCCGATTCGCCTGCCAAAAACACGCTGGATCGCCACGGCCAATGGCACGAGGACGATAAAGAAGACCAGCGCCCCCGGGGCACGAAACAGAACCGCAATCACCGTGATGACGCATTGGGCCGCGAAGAGAAAAACATTGTTTGCCATCAGGCCGGGAACAAGCTCGACCTGTTCCACGTCACGGAGCGCCTTGGTCTGGAGCTTCCCCACGCTGGTGTTGTTGTGGTAATGGAGGGAAAGACGCTGGAGCTGCGTGCAGATGCGCACGCGAAGGTCCCGCCCCATCCCCCGGGTGACCAGACTGAGGTAACGCTGGCGAAGCACACAGCTTGGAATGTTCTGTATCAGGAGAACCAGCGAGATTGATGTATAGAAAACTAGCCACTTTAACCGTGATTCACCCCCATCAACAACCAGGTCGAGCATCAGTCCCCCCAGGATGGGCATCATGAAGACGGGGGAATGCTGGAAGAAAAGAAAAACATGGACGAGGATGATGTGGCGCCAGCGACCATGAAGGAGCTCACGGACGAACTGCAGCTCCTCCCGCTTCGTTGGGACCACATGGGTCCCCTCCCCCGCCACCCGGTCTGCGTCGCTCATGGGAAGACGCCCAGCCAGATCATCGTTATCAGAATTCCAACGGAAACACCGAGGAAAAACCACGATATAATCACGATGTTGGTGTCATTGGGCTCCATGAGATGTCCACTCTGGGGTTGGGCATCCCCCCGCGGGGGATCCTTGGGTAACGTCATTTGCCGGCATCGGCCGGCGGAAGCCTCTCCACGGTTTCCGCGCCGCCGCCCTCCCCCACCTCGGGGAATCCGGCGGTCCTCCATTCCGCCCGTTTCTGGATGATCTGGGCGGCAACGCTGACAGCGATTTCCTCGGGGGTGACGCTGCCGATATCCAACCCTGCCGGGGTGATCACACGTTCGAGTTGCTCCTTTGTATATCCAGCACCGAGGAGATTCGATCGCAGGTTTGCCCATTTCGAGGAACTGCCAATCATCGCGACATACGGGGCCGGGGAGGCGAGGAGCGACCGAAGGCAGACCTCGTCGCCGGAATGGCCGCGGGTCACGGTGACGGCAAAGGTTGTCCCGGTCAGCTGAACCTTCTCCGCCAGGTTTGTATAGTCACAGCAGATTGTCTCGTCCGCCGTCGGAAATCGCGCCTGGTTGGCAAACTGGGGGCGGTCGTCGACGACAACAATGCGGAAGTCCAGGCCCTGGCAAACATGGGCAATTGCCTTGGAAATATGGCCTCCACCGCAAATCAGAAGGGTCATGTCGGGCATCACGGGCTCCACGTAGAAGGAAATTTCACCGCCACAAAGCATGTCTATCTCGTCGGGGTTTTTCTTCTTGATATCCACCTCGATGAGCCGCGGCCGGAGGGTCTTCAACACCTCGCGTGCGGCAAAAATAACATCCGCCTCCACGCATCCCCCACCGACGGTGCCGTATAACTCCATTCTGTCGGTCACCAGCATCTTCGCCCCGGTCTTTCGCGGCGTGCTTCCCACTGTATTGACAATGGAAACGACCGCCACACGCTTCCCGGCGCGGGTCCACTCCAACACCTTCTCATAAAATCGGACGTTCATGCCTCCGCCTTGGCCTTCCTCGTCAACTCCTCCTTCTCAACCCATGCCGGATCGAGTTCGAACAGCCGCCCGAGATGCGTCAGCAGTTGTGCGCGCACTTCCTCCCAGCCGGGCACTTCCTTTCCGAGGAGCTTTTCCATGGAACACACCCCCCTGTCGCGAATACCGCACGGGATGATCAGGCCGAAATGATTCAGGTCGGTCGTGACATTGAGGGCGAGGCCGTGGAGGGTCCACCAACGACGGACACGGACGCCCATGGCGCAGATTTTTTCCTTCCCAACCCACACACCAGTCCGCCCGTCAACACGGTAACCCTTTATACCCCAGTGATCCAGGGTCCCCATGACCGTGTCCTCCAGATGGCGCATATAGACATGCAGCCCGATCTTTTCCAACTGCAAAAGTGGATAGCAAACTATCTGGCCGGGACCGTGATACGTCACCTGGCCGCCGCGGTCGGTTTCCGCCACGGTCACACCACGGGCCTTCAGGACGACCTCGGGCGCCACCACGTCGTCGCGTGACCCCCGGCGGCCCACCGTGATCGTGGGGGGATGCTCCACGAAGAGCACCACCGGGCCGAGTTCCCCCCTGATCTGCTTTTCCTGAAGTTCCAATTGAAGGTGGTGGGCATCGGCGTAATCCATCCGGCCAAGATCGGTCACCAGGGCTTTTGTCAGGCTCATGCGTTCACTCCAGCGGAAATCACCACAAATGCGGCAACACCGTCGTCGCCTTGCCTGATTCGTGCCCCGTTCCCCCCCTGCAAGGCCACCAAATTGTTTCCCCATTGCGGCCCCGGGCCATCGATTGTGAGACTTCCCGGGTGGCGAAACACAGACACCTCCCATGGAAGGCCAGCGACAAAATGTCCATCGATCCCGACTTTTTCCGCAAACCGCTCCTGATGCAGCCCCACTTTTCCGAGCGCCCCTGGGGGGGCGAAAGGCTGCGAACCACCCTGCAGAAGGATCTGCCCACCGGGGGCGGCCCCTTTGGGGAGTCGTGGGAGTTGTCGGACCATCCCGATGGTCGTTCCCTCGTTGCCGCCACGGGCACCCCCTTCGGCGATCTGCTCCGCTCCCACCCCCGGGAGATGATCGGCCGCGCCCATGCCCCCGAGAAGTACCCCCTGCTGGTGAAATACATCGATGCCGCCGGCGATCTTTCCGTCCAGGTTCATCCCGATGATGCCTGGTGCGAACGCAACAACCACCCCGACCGCGGCAAATCGGAATGTTGGTACATCATGGATGTGAAGGAAGGCGGCGAGGTGATCTGCGGCTTTCTGGCAGGTGTCCGCCGGGATGAATTGCAGCAAGCGCTTTCGGAGGGGAAAATTGCCAGCCTCCTTGCCCGTGTCCCGATCAACCGGGGGCATTTTCTGGCCATCCCGCCCGGAACCGTCCACGCCATGCTGGCGGGAACACTCGTTTGCGAAATCCAGCAGTCAAGCAATACTACTTTCAGACTCTACGATTGGGATCGGGAACCAGCCCGGGAAATCCACGTCGAGCAGTCTCTCCAGGTTTCCCAGTTCGACCCCCTGAAGCTCCCAAACATGGTGCAAACAACGCCTGTTCCCGGTGCCTTCGCCCTGAAGGACATCCATGAAACCGTCCTTCTTCAGAACGAATTCTTTCAAGTAAAGATGCTTGACGTTTCGCCGGACAGAAACGCCGTTGCCGATGCAATTCCCTGCTCCTCGGGAACGATCCTCAATGTAGTTCTTGGTTCGGGGACAATGCAGGTTGATGGGGATTCGTTTGAACTCAAGACCGGGCAAACATGGTATTGCCCGGCGAAAATGACGTCCATTCCCGAGTTGAAGGCGGGTCGGTCAGGGTTGCGGTTGTTGCGCACCATCAGCCTGGAAATCTGACCGGCCTGACCTTAAAAAAGCAATTCATCGAGAAGCTTGGCCGCCACCTCATTGCGTGTGGTGTCCGCCGACAGAACAGCCCCCTCGGAGTGGAGAGCGTCAATGAGGCGCTGCTCCACGCGGGTTGCGCCAGTCACCGTGGCATCGAAGTCGAGACGGTCGCCGTTGGCCTGAATTTCCGAAAAGCGGTAGAGCATTCTTTCCGCCTGTCGCATTGTCCCCGAGAAGGTCAATCTGACACGGTGATTTCCGAAGCGGTCCTCGGAACTGGATATCGAATGGATAAATTTGCCCCGATTGTTGTCCCTCTCGAAGAGCACCTGAATGGGAACCTGGCGGGTGGAGCGCATTCCCGCAACTCCCTGCAGCTTGAAGTGGTTCTTTTTGTCCGGTGAAAGCTTCAGAGTGATCTCGAAGCGGTTTTTCACCACCGGGACATTTGTCGTGCCATCCTCGCCACGGACGATGATCTCGTTGGACTCCATCGCCTTGCCGGTAATGACCAGGGTTTCCTCGTTGGTGGAGGGGGGAAAGGGGTCGACCGTCAACTCGGGAAGCGGCGGCGGCCCGGCCACTTTGCGATGGGTGTCGGAGACGATGTCATGGGTTGCCAATGCTTCATGGCGCTCAAAGAAGGAAAGACCCAGCAGCGGCTTTTCCCCCGAGCAATCGGTCCAGGCGATGGTGCCACGCAGGAGGGGAATCTCCGGGTGGGCGATTTTCAGCTCAAAGAATCGATCGGGAAGGTTCAGCGTGCGATCCTCGCGGGCACGGTCATGAATCTCGACCATCGCGCCGCCGGAACTGAGGTTTGCCACCCGCACCGCCACCGCAATGGGAACGAAGGACTTTTCGGGCACGAGCACCTTCATGATGCCCGGGAAGCTGCAAACAATACGCTCCTCGCGCTTATCGCTCGTGTCGGAAGATCCGTCTGCAATGACCGATTCGACATTAATGTCATCAAGGCTGTCCAGATCGCCCTCGGCTGAAACGTCGGCCGCTGCCTTGTTCGGCGGTGGGGCCTTCGGCCGACCTGTCCCCGGGGAGAAGGAGTAACCTTTGTTCCCGGTGCCTGTATCCGATTTCTGTTCTTTGCCCATGTGAGTCTTTCTGAAAGGATCCATCCCCTATGGCTATAATCAACCATCGGTCCAATGTCCTTTGGTCGTCAAAGGGTAGTGAACCCCTTTGACCGGAAAAGTGCAAGGACGGTGCCCAATCGTGATGTCATTGTGGCTTCAGGTTTTCTCATCATCGAGGAGCGAGGGCAGCCTGTTTTGGAACCGTTCAACCACGACCAGGTCGCCGTCAGGCCCGGGAAAAATCACCAGGTCGAATCGCCGAACAAAATAATGCATCAGCGCCTCACTCTCCTGTCTCGGCAGGACAAGGCAACTTCCCCCCCGAATCAGGCCGTAAATCTCACCGTCGGGAGGAATGGGAAGGGAGACCTTCCCTTCCCGTGAATTAACGATCTTGAGGGCCTGCAGGCGGGTGGCGATTTCCGAGGGCCTGACAAGCTTTGATCCTTGACTTGCGGTGGGTGCCGGCTCCCGGGGGGAAGGCACCGCGGGGGGGGGCGGGGGATGCTGGGAAGGTTCCGGCCTCCCTTGAATGATGGGAGATTTATGCTGGGTGGGCAAATCGGGGGCAATCTTCAGTTCCTGGAGCAATTGCTCTTCAAAGCCCATCTCCGCCTCCTGCTCCATCGACCCCAGTTCCGTGACTCCACGAATGGCACGCCATGCCAACCAGCCGAGGCAGCAAAGAACGATGAAAACCAACAGGATGAAGGCCACATCCACCAGACCGAGTGCCATTGATGACCCGGGAAAACTGATCATATCAATCAGATGCATGGGCTCCCTGCTTTCCTTGCGTTAATCATTGTTCCGTCCAACAGTGTGACAGTCCGTCACCCCGGGTGGGGTGACTGAGGGGCCGATGTGCGCAGAAAAGTTGTCATTTCTTCTCCATTGGCCCTTCCATTCCACGGGATTAGGCCATTGGCTTTTCCTGAGCAAGGGAAACCATTGGGTCGATTTGTGTGGACTGGAAGTTGCGATGCAGGGAAACTGTCGTGGAAGTGCGCATGAGAAGGTCGCCACTTCCAGAAAATCTTTCAGGAGGACAAGAGCGCCTTATGAAGAAGTTCCTCTCAATGGTAGCTGTAGTTTTCGCTCTCGGCGTGGCCGGGGGTTTCACCAGTGCAGCTCAGGCAGGCGGCGGATGTGCCGTTTCCTGTGGTGCAGACAAAGTCGCGAAGTCATGTGATGCAACCGAGCAGGTCGCCATGGTCAAGGGCGGAGCCGCCCAGGCCAGCGATTGTGCCGTTTCCTGCGGCGCAGACAAGGTCTCCAAGAGCGACTGCTCCGCGAAGTCATGCGATGCAGCCGAGCAGGTCGCCATGGTCAAGGGCGGAGCCGCCCAGACCAGCGATTGTGCCGCTTCCTGTGGCGCAGACAAGGTCGCCAAGAGCGATTGCGCAGCCAAGTGCGGCGAGAAGTGCGAAAAGGCCGAGCAGGTTGCCATGGCCAAGGGTGGAGCCGCTGAAGGCGTCGCTCAAGGGTATGCCCTCGGCAAGCAGGTTCCCAACTTTACCCTCAATGACATCCATGGTAAGTCCCACTCCCTGAGTGATTACCGCGGCAAGGTTGTTCCCATCATTTTCTGGAACCATCGCTGCCCCTGGGTCGTTGAAATGGATGACCGTCTTGCTGATTTCACCGATCGTTACGCCGACAAGGACGTTGTGGTTCTTACCGTCGATGCCGGCATCAACAACAGCGTTGAGGACATCAAGGAGTACGGCAAGGAATTCCCCTTCCACCTCCTGGTCAACCGTGACTCCGAGCTTGCCCGCAACTTCGACGCGAAGTTCACCCCCGAGGTGTTCCTCCTCGACCGCGAGGGTGTGGTGGTTTACCACGGCGCCTTTGATAACAGCCGCGCCGGATCCGATGCTGATGGCACACGCGTTTCCTACATGGAGGACGCCGTGAAGGCTATTATTGAGAACCGCGACATCGACGTCGTCCAGACCCGTGCCTTTGGCTGCACGATCAAGTTCGCCCCGAAGGCTGAAGCCGCCTCCGCCGGCACGTACTGATCACGGCCAATCCCATGGCGTCTATACGCAGGTGTATAGACATCTAGTTGTATAGAATAAAACGGCTCGTGGCGGGGAATTCCCTGCTGCGGGCCTGTTTTTTGCCCATAACATTGTATGGTGGGACATTTCCGCCAACCCAACAACCGCAGGAAAGGAAAGGGCCAATATGAAAACTCCTGGATATATCGCAACCATGCTGCTGGCCGCGGCAGGACTCGCATTGGTCAGCGCCTGCGGCTCCCCCGAGGAGTCCCCGCAGGCAACCAGCCCGGAGACACCCGGAGCCGTGGCCATGGTGGACCCGCCCGTAACTCAAACAAATTCAGACGTCTACCAGTTCCCACCACCCGCCCAGTCACGCCTTGTGGAGGCGGAGGAGGCCATCCGCGTCACCAAGACCCACGGTTCCGACCTTCTTGTCGTCAACTACTGGGCGACCTGGTGCGGCCCCTGTGTCGAGGAACTCCCCTACTTCGTCCGCCTTTCCAAGGAATACAACGAGGAAAACGTCCGCTTTGTGGGTTATAGTCTCGATTTTCCCGAGGAAATTGAAGGAAATGTGGATCCGTTCCTCAAGGAACGGGGGATACCATACGCCAATCTGGTTCTCGAAGTGGATCCCAACACCTACGTCCAGCAGATCCTCGATGAATGGCGCGGGAATGTCCCGGCCACCTTCTTCTATGACCGCGAGGGGAACCTCGTGGGCCATGTGATCGACTCCGTCAAATACGACGAATTGTCGGAGATGGTGGCGGAAATTCTCGAAGAATTGGGCGTGGACGCTGAAAAGACTGAACTTACAGACAGCGCCGTGGAAGCGCTCAGTGAAACCGAAACGTAATTTCCACGACCTGTGAAGGGCGCTTGAACTCGTCCGGGAGGGGAGCAACCCGCCTCAGCGTTCGCAGCGCGTCCAGGGCCAGCTCATCATGGGCGGAGGACCCACTGCTTCGCACGACACGGATGTCCTGCAGGGTGCCATCGCTCATGATCCGCATGGAGACCTGGGCGGAGATTTCCCGTTCCATGGCCTTGGGGACATTAAAGAATCGACTGATGTTACTCAACAGTTGCTGGCAGTAGTACTCCGGTAAGTCGGCCAGTTTCATGGATGTGGCACCGTCGGCGGCCTCTGTGGCCCGATTGGTGGGTGCCGGTGATCGACTCGTGGAAGACGAGGAGGAACTGGCGCTCTGCCGCGCCGTGGGTGTTCGGGTAGCGATGTTTCGGGACTCCCGCATTTGCCGCGATTGATCCGGGCTGAGGGCAGCCTCCTGCCTTGGCGTGGGGCGCGGTGTGGTGGGCTGCGGAGTTCTCTCCGGGGTCGGGCGGGCCGTTTCCGTGGGGCGTGGTGAGGCCGTCGGACGGGGAGTTTGCGTCGCCCTGGGAGTCTCCCGTGGGGTTTCCCTGGGTGTTGCCCGGGTCGGTTCCGGCGTAGGCTCGGGAGTTGGCCGGGGAGTGCTTGTGGCAACCTGGGTTGCTGTGGGTCTTGGAGTTGCGCGAGGTGTCGCCTGCGGTGTTGCCTGTGGCGTTGCCCTTGGCGTCGCCTGTGGAGTGGGCGCTGGCGTTGCCGGCGGGGGAGGTGCCATGAGGGACACCTCGACCGAGGATGGATTGGCGGCTGCGGTGAGCGAAACCACCTCCTCCTTCATCGATCCCCAGATCAGAACTCCGAAGATGAGAAAATGAAGGACGACAGAGAGGATTGCGGCCTTTTTAAATTTGGTTTCCATGGGCCGGGACCTATCCACCTCTTTCGGTGACAATGGCGAGCTTCTCGATACCCCTCAACTTGAGTTCGTTGATAATCCGCGTTGTGTGACCCCACTCGACCCTTCGATCCGCTTCGAAGGAGATAACCGAGTCTTCTGAAAATCCGTCGATGGATTTTATCCGGTCCACCAGCCCTTCGAAAGCCACCAAATCGCCGTTAACGTGGATCTCTGGATCGGACCCTTCCTGAGGAGCCTTAACTTGCACTGTTACAGGCTTTTGCTTGCTTTCCTGTGCACCCTCCCCCACCTTGGGAAGCTCCAGGTCGACGTTATATCGAAGGGCGGGAGCCACCACCATGAAGGCAATGAGGAGCACTAAGGTAACTTCGAGGAGGGATGTCAGCTCGATC
>JAFIGB010000235.1 GCA_020831705.1 Candidatus Sumerlaeia bacterium
GATCTTACAGAAGCCCACTTCACCACATCGGCTTCCACCGGGTGGGAGCGTTGGTTCTTTCTCCGGCCAACAATCACATCAAAGGCGACGCGATCAGTGCCGACCCTGCGAAGATTCTCCACATGGAGGGCGCTGGTCCGCGCTCCCGTGTCGATCTTCGCCTGGACGCGGGGAACCTCCCAGTCGGGAAAAGCGACCAGTTCTGTCCATCCGATGAGATGTTTTCCACCAAGGTTCACAATTCATTCCATTTGGTTGGGGGGGCATCCCGTTCAGCAGACACAACCGGACGACTGCATTCCCACCGGGATGGAATGCAATGCATCGGGCGATATGTACGCAAGGGAGGAATTCCGGACGGCCCTGGATCGTGTATCGCCCTGCCAAGAATTATTCATAAATTCCCCTTTTCGGTGGCCCAAGCCTTGCGTGGCAGAATTGTACAAAAGGCAGGCGGGGGATCCATTGCGTGGCCCCGCGATGTGCACATTTACACAAAGAGAGGGGATTTCGGATGAAGCATTCCAAGGGATTTACTTTAATTGAGTTGTTGGTCGTTGTTGCGATTATCGCCATTTTGGCGGCCATCGCCGTGCCCAACTTCCTGAATGCACAGGTCCGTGCAAAGGTTTCCCGTGCCCGGGCCGACTTGCGCACCATCGTCACCGCTCTTGAGTCCTATCGCGTCGACAACAACCGTTATCCCACGTATCACTACGCGGATGTGGACCAGGCAGCCCTTGAATTTCACATCGGCGGCAAAGTCCCGGGCTTCGGCATGCCCGACCCCGACTGGGACGGTCGCAACCCCCTCACTACGCCCATTGCCTACATTACCTCCTTCCCTCACGATCCTTTTGCTCCGAAAAAGGAAGGCCCCGAGTACATCCGTCAGTTTCTCTATGTGAACTGGCAATACGCCTACCAGCAGGTTCCCCAGCGGCCCCAATTCTTCCTCATGGGGCAGGCCTACGGTCCCTACCGCCTTCACAGCCGTGGTCCGAATACCTTCGGTCCGGAGCCGGGCATTCCCTACGATCCCACCAACGGTGTCGTCAGCGACGGTGATATTACCTACGGCCCGAACACCGGCTTCGATCGGTTCATCCCCCTGCCGTTCTGACCTGGTGCCCCCCGGGATAGGGCTTGACAAGGAGTGCCACTGCAACGACATTTCCCACCGCCCCGAGCAAGGTGCCGCGCTTTCTCCGGCGGGTTTCTTTGCCGAGGGCCAACGCTCATGAAGTCACTGGAGACGAAATGTCCATTACACTGGATCGCAAGAAGGAAATCGTTGAGGAATACAAGACCCATCCGACTGATACCGGCTCGCCGGAGGTTCAGGTGGCCATCCTCACCGAACGCATCAACAACCTGACAGAACACTTCAAGACACACAAGAAGGACCACCACGGCCGCCGTGGTCTGCTGATGCTCGTTGGTCAGCGCAAGAGCCTTCTTGATTACCTGAAGAAGAAGGAAATCGAGCGTTATCGTACGCTTATCGGCCGCCTCGGCCTGCGCAAGTAAGTCGGGCAACTGTAAAGATTCCACGGAGATGTAATGCCAGTATCAGGAAACGCCGTTTTTTTCAAACCCACCACCGTGGATGATCGAGTTGAACATGCCACCGGACCGGGAGAATTCTTCTCCTGTGCCGGTGGCTTTCTTTTTTGAATGACCAATCCCTCCCAGGGAGGTTTGTAACCCGCAATGGCCATGGGCCATTGGGACTGAAATGACGACAATGACGTGCTCCGGGTGTCCGGGATTTGCATACGCTTTCAATGGCAATACCCCTTTTCGAGGGCGAATGGAAATTCCGAGTCTCCTGGCAGTTCAGTCAACCACCAGCGGTCAAGCACCGCCAATGATTGTACGCCCTTTCTCTATAAGGAGACAAGATTTATGGGTAAGTCCCCCATCGAGTCCATCGAAGGACTCAACTTCACCGAACACGTTCTCAAGACTGACTTCGGACATGGCAAGACGCTGGAAATCCGTACCGGCAAGCTCGCCAAGCAGGCAGCGGGCGCCGTCCTCGCCCGTGTTGGCAATACCATCGCCCTCGTGGCGGTTGTCGTTTCCGACAAGGACCATGACCGCGACTTCTTCCCCCTCATGGTGGATTACCGCGAGAAGTTCTACGCCGGTGGCCGTATTCCCGGTGGCTTCTTCAAGCGCGAGGCCCGTCCTTCCGACGGTGAAACCCTCCGCGCCCGTCTGATCGACCGCACCATCCGCCCCCTGTTCCCCAAGGAACTGAAAAAGGAAGTGCAGGTCTATGTGACCATCATTTCCACCGACAAGGAAAACCCCGCCGAATTGGTGGCCATGACCGGTGCGAGTGCAGCCCTTCACATCAGCCAGATTCCCTTCCTCAAGCCCATCGCGGGAACCCGCGTTGGTCGTGTCGACGGCAAGTTGATCCTCAACCCCACGGCTGAGGAGATGGAAAACAGCGAGCTTGATCTCATCATCGCTGGCCACAACGACGGCATCAACATGGTGGAATCGGGAGCGAAGATTATCTCCGAAGAAACCATGGTTGAGGCCCTTGAACTCGGCCACCAGCAGATCCGCTCGATCTGCGCCGCGATCGAGGAACTCAGGAAGAAGGCTGGCAAGCCGAAGATGGAGGTCACTCCCATTGAGGAGAACATCGACCTGATCAAGGCCGTTGCCAAGCTGATCCCCCCCACATCAAGGAAATCCAGGAAACCCACGACAAGAAGGGCCGCGACGAGCGCGTCAAGCAGGCCGTCACGGAAATCCAGGAAGCCCTGGCCGAGAAGTTCCCCGATCAGGAAGGCGCCATCAAGGAGGCGGTTTACCTCCTCGACGAGAAGGCGATGCGCAAGCGCGTCATCAAGGAAGGCATCCGTGCCGATGGCCGCAAGCCGACGGAAGTCCGCCCCATCTGGACGGAAATCGACGTCCTTCCCTGCGCCCACGGCGCGAGCACCTTCACCCGCGGCCAAACACAGGCCCTGGCGGTCGTGACCCTCGGAAGTGTTGACGACAAGCAGATGATCGACGACATGACCGGCGTTTCCTTCAAGCGCTTCCTCCTGCACTACAACTTTCCCTCCTACTCGGTGGGCGAGTGCAAGCCCCCCCGCGGCCCCGGCCGTCGTGAAATCGGTCACGGCGCCCTTGCCGAGCGTGCCATCACGCCCGTCATGCCCGCGATCGAGGAATTCCCCTACACCATCCGCTCCGTCGTTGAAATTCTCGAATCCAACGGCTCTTCCTCCATGGCCACCGTCTGCAGCACCTCGATGGCCCTCATGGACGCCGGTGTGACGATCAAGGCTCCCGTGGCGGGCATCGCCATGGGCCTGATCAGTGACGACGATGGAAACCTGGAAGTCCTCACCGACATCCAGGGCATCGAGGATCACGTTGGCGACATGGACTTCAAGGTTGCCGGCACCAGCGAGGGCATCACCGCTCTCCAGATGGACATCAAGATCGAGGGCATCACCCGTGAAGTCCTCGCCCGTGCCCTTGACCAGGCCAAGACCGCACGCCTCCACATCCTCAACAAGATGGCGGAATCGATCAGCGAACCCCGCAAGGAAATGAAGCCCCACACACCGCGGATCACATCGATCAAGCTGCCTCAGGACAAGATCCGCGAAGTCATCGGATCCGGTGGCAAGGTCATCCGTGGCATCGTGGAAGCCTCCGGTGCGAAGGTTGACATCGATGACGAAGGCATCTGCTTCGTCATGTCGGAGAACGCCGAGTCGGCCAACAAGGCTCTCTCAATGATCAACGCCATCATCCGTGAATTCAAGGAAGGCGAAATCATCACCGGCAAGGTCATCAAGGTGATCGAGCACGGCGCCATCGTGGAACTCGCTCCCGGCCGTGACGGCATGGTTCACATCAGTGAACTTGAGCACCGTCGCGTTGCCACCGTGGACGAGGTCCTCAAAGAGGGCGACGAGGTGACCGTCAAGGTTCTCGAAGTCGACAAGGAGCGCGGACGTGTTCGCCTCAGCCGCAAGGCCCTCATCGAGCGCCCCGAAGGCGCTCCTCCCCCCCGTGAAGGACGTCCGGAACGCACTGAGCGTACGGAACGCACGGAGCGCTCGGATCGCCCCGAACGCGGCACCGATGAAGGCGATGGCCGCCAGCGCCGCCGCCGCCCCCGCCCGCCCCGCGCTGACTAATGCGGGACGTCATAAACTGAAGTAACCTTCACCCTCCGGTTCTCATGCCGGGGGGTGTTTTTCTTGGGGAACAATCCGCATTTTCTGTACTGACTCCTGTGGTTAATCTACACAGTGTAAGTATTTATTGAAGAAAATGCTCTTCACCGATGATTACAGGTGAAACGATGCCCTTGCCCTGAACCCGGAATGTGGCTCACAATTGCCCCTCTTTGGCCACGAAGGAGCCTCCACCCGATGATCACCACGCCCATCTCCCGCGAAGCGGAATTGTTTCTCAACAAACTTTCTGAAGCCTACCCCGAGGATATCCGTTGGGATGACTACACCCGCGGGCTTTATGCGACTGATGCCAGTATTTACCAGCAGACCCCGCTGGGGGCGTTTATGCCGCGGGACAAGGATGCTGTTCGACGCGCGGTGACCCTTGCCGACAACCATTCCATTCCCTTGTTGGCTCGTGGTGGCGGCACCAGTCTGGCCGGGCAGACGACGGCAGAAAATGCCCTCGTGGTGGATGTCTCCAATCACATGAACCAGTTGCTGGAAGTCAACAAGGCAGAGGAGTGGGCGCTGGTTCAACCGGGGTTGGTTCGTGACAACCTCAATGCTCTGCTTGCCGACACGGGACTGATGTTTGCCCCGGAGACGAGCACAAGCAACCGCGCGGCTGTTGGTGGCATGATCGGAAACAATTCCAGCGGGATGATGTCGATCCGGTATGGCACGACGATTTCCCATGTACTTGGTGTCGAGGCCGTCCTGGCCGATGGAACCGTGACATGGCTCGGGCGACGGTCGGAGATGGACAGCAGGGGGCGCCAGCTCCTCGACCAGGTGCTGGAGATAGTCAACCGCAACCGCGCCCTCATTGAGGAACGCTTCCCGAAGGTCCTGCGCCGGGTGGGTGGTTACTCCCTGGATGAATTTCTTGGCGAGGATCCCAACCTGGCGAAGCTCATTGTCGGCAGTGAAGGGACACTGGCGATCATGACCGCGGCGAAAGTCCGCCTGGTTACAAAGCCAAAGGCGATCTGTGCTGTTGCGATCCACTTCGACGATATTTTTGACTCCCTTCGCGCCGTACCACTGATGGTCAAGCACAACCCCCTGAGCGCGGAATTCATGGATGGGCCGTTGATCCGCATGTGTGAGGTCAACGAGACAACCCGTCCGCTGATGGGATGGCTTCGGGGAAGGCCGGAGGCGGTCATTCCCGTGGAGATGGACGGCGACACCCCGGAGGAATGCGAAGAACGTATAGACGCGCTGATTGAGGAACTGAAGGAGAACGACTTCGGATATGAGTACGTCAAGCTCATCACACCGGAGGAACGCTCCAGCATCCTGGAAACACGCAAGCATGGCCTTGGCGTGATGTTGCGGGTGGTGGGGGACAAGAAGGCGATCAGCTTCATCGAAGACGCCTGCGTTCCTGTCGTGCATCTGGCGGACTACGCCAAGGGAATTTATGATATTGTTCATGAGGAAGGTCTCGACATCATGACGTATGGTCATGCGAGTGTCGGGGTGTTGCACCTCAAGCCGGTGGTAAACCTCAAGACCCAGGAGGACCGCGACAAGAGCGCGCGCATCAGCGAAAAGTCCATGGAGCTTTGCAAGAAGTACGGTGGTTCCTGGTCGGGGGAACATGGCGACGGCATCGCCCGTGGTGCGCAGAACGAACTATTCTGGGGCGACGAGATGATCGGCATTTTCCGGGAAATCAAGCGCCTTTTCGATCCGAAGGGGATCCTCAACCCCGGCAAGATTTTTGACACACCGCCGGTGATGGGGCCGCTACGATATAGCGGCGATTACAAGCAATCTGACCACAAGTCGATGTTTCATTATCGGGAGGACGGTGGATTTCTGGGCGCCGTGGAAATGTGCAATGGGGTTGGCGCGTGCAGGAAGCTGGACAAGGGAACCATGTGCCCGAGTTACATGGCCACGCGGGATGAGAAGGACACCACCCGTGGCCGCGCGAATGCCCTGCGCCTGGCCCTGACCGGTCAGATGGGACCTGATGCCATGTCCTCGAAGGGTCTATATGAGGTCCTTGACCTTTGTCTTGAGTGCAAGGCCTGCCGCACCGAATGCCCGAGCAATGTGGACATGGCGAAGATGAAGTCCGAATTCCTCCACGCCTACCACAAGAAAAACGGAACGACCAAGCGTGAAAAGCTGTTTGCCTATTCACCGATCATGGCGGCCAAGCACACCGGTGCGATGGCAAAAATGGCGAACTTCTTTCTCAAGATTCCCGCCTTCCGCAAGACGGTGAACAAGGCCATGGGAATTGCCCTTGAGAGGAAAATCCCCCTGTATGCGGCGGAACCGTTCTATACATGGTTTGAAAAGCATGAAAAGCCCAAGTTGGAACCCGGGGCACCAAAGGTTGTGGTCTTCGATGATACCTTCACCAACCACCACGAACCCAACATCGGCCACTGGGCGGTGATGGTCCTGGAGCATCTCGGGTATGATGTGGAAATCGCCCGGGCCGGGTGTTGCTGCCGAACGATGATCAGCAAGGGCTTCCTGGATGATGCCAAGCGCAGGGGCCTCGCCACCCTGAAGAACCTCGACAAGTACGCCCGGGAAGGTACCCCCGTGGTGACGCTTGAGCCGAGTTGTTGCAGCTCCCTCAATGAGGATCTTCCCGACCTGATAGACGACGTCGAACTGGGCGATCGCATCAAGAAGGTTGTCATGCCCATCGAGCAGTTCCTGGAGCGTGAGGTACTTTCCGGCAAGATAGACATTAATCTCGTCGCTGCTGCTGACGAGTATCTTCTCCACGGCCACTGCCACCAGAAGGCGCTCCATGGAACAAGTCCCCTGAAGAGGCTATTTGGTCGTGGGGCCGCCGGGCCGCGCCTTCGCGAGGTCGAATCGGGGTGTTGCGGCATGGCGGGAAGCTTCGGGTATGAGAAGGAACATTACGAGCTTTCCCAGAAAATCGGTGAATCGCGTCTCTTCCCGGCTGTCCGTGAGACCTCCGAAGGAACGACGGTCATTGCCAACGGCTTTTCCTGTCGTCACCAGATCGAGGAGGGAACGGGGCGCAAGCCGGTTCACTTTATCGAGGCGTTTGGTCGCGCCCTGCTGGGTTCCCAGGTGGCAAAGCGCAAGTAGCGGATTATATTACCAGTCAGGCGTTGCGACCCGAGGAACCGCCCCTTCGCAGGATTGTATATCCATGGCGGTCCCGGGCGTTGTCGATGGCGCGGTGCAGGCGGTCGAGACGCTCGTCTTTTGGTGCCTCCAGAAAATCCTCCTGGTAATTACCAAAGACGAGATTCCCTGCGGTTACCCCGATGAGTCGAAGGGGCCGGTGTGCATCCCACCGCGAGTCGAGGAGTTGGCGGGCATGAGCGAGAATTTCCGACTCGTCATCCACGGGATTGGCAAGGGTCGATGCCGCCGTGTGTGTTTCAAAGTTTGTATAGCGATATTTAACCGTGATTGTGCGTGCATGACATCCGGATGAGCGAAGGCGCCAGGCGACCTTTTCCGCCAGGGTCGAAAGAATTCCATGGAGGAATTCCCGGTTGTTCTGGTCGGTGTCGAAGGTGACCTCATTCCCAATGGACTTGGGAAGCTCGCCGGTCACCACGGGTGAATCTGTCATTCCCCGGGCATGTTGCAGGAGTTGGGGGGCCATGGTGCCGAAATGCCGTTCGGCGAGCCGGGAGTTCAGGGCGGCAAGCTGCCCGGCCCGCTCGATACCGAGGGAGCGGAGTTTCTCGCCTGCCTTGGGGCCGATCCCGGGGATGCGTCGGATGGGCAGGGGAGCCATGAACTTTTCCTCGCTTCCTGCGGGTATATACAACAGCCCCCTTGGCTTGCAAAGACCGCTGGCTATTTTGGCAACGAGTTTGTTTGATCCCACGCCCAGGGAACAGGGGAGGCGTGTCTCCCTGACAATCTCCTGGCGGATGGTTTCGGCGGCCCGAAGGATGGGTCCCCAAAGACGCGACGTCCCCGTCATGTCCATGTATGCCTCGTCCTGGCTGGCCATCTGCACCATGGGGGTGAAGCGCAGGAGAATGTCGTGGATTTGCCTCGAATATTCGGAGTAATTCGCAAGTTTCCCGTGAACGAGTACCAGTTGGGGACAAAGCTGCCGTGCCTTTGAGACGGGCATGGCGGAGCGTACCCCGTATAGACGCGCCTCGTAGCTTGCAGAGGAAATCACGCCACGTCCTCCCTCGGGGCCACCCACGGCCACCGGTTTCCCGTTGAGGGTGGGATCGAGAAGGCGCTCCACCGAGACGAAAAAGCTGTCCATGTCGAGATGAATAATGGTGGCGGGCTGGGAATCACCGTTCATGGCATCAGGTCCAGGTACCGCTCGGCATCGCGAATGGCCAGGTTGATGGCGTAAAGCTGGCGTCTGCTGTGTAGACGCCGTGACTCCGTGATGAAGTCCCGGAGGTTTTCCGCCATGACATCCAGCCGGAGGGCGGCATTGCGGAAAGGTTCGCGGGAGAGGGTGGGAACCTCGTCGGTGCGTCGGGCCAGTTCCCGGGCCAGTTCCCCCATTTCATAGGTGAGCCAGACGAGCTCCCTCATGTTCCTTCGTTGGTGTGCCTGGGCGAGGCGGGAGTGTCGGTTGCGATATTCCGAAATCAACGTTCGTCCGTTCCATGCACGGATTTGCCGGGCGAAATCGGGGGAGGAGAAGTTGCCGGGATTCCAGCCCCCTGGAAGCTCGGAGTAATCCGTGGCCACCCAGCCCCTGTCTATATCGGATCGGGCCAGGAGGGTGTGCAGCTCGCTCATGGAACGATTGAGGAGTCTGTTGGTGCTGGAAACGCGGCGAAATTCCCCCTCGGTAAAATCCTCCACCATGAAGAGGATCTGCTGTTCCATGCGTTCACGCTGGAATTCAATGCCATCGGCC
>JAFIGB010000244.1 GCA_020831705.1 Candidatus Sumerlaeia bacterium
CACGAAGGAAGTGATCGAATTGGAGCGACGTTTCGAGGATCTCCGGCTCGCATCCAGAAACCATGAGGCTAATGCCCTGTTGATCGAACTGGGTGGTACGGAACTGCTTTCTGAAAAAGACGAAAAAAATAACGGTACAACATGATTCTTTCCTCGACATGGTCCCTCGCAGGAGGGCAATCCACTAGTGCGACTCATTTTTGGAACCTGAAAACAAGACAGATGGTCCGGATACAATGTATTCACAAGGTCCCAATTTTAACTTCGGCCACCATGACGGCTTGAGACCCTCCAACCTGGGTCGGGATGGCAACTCTTGGTACAATGATAAGGAGGAGGAAAACCCGTGGGATTTTGATCCCTTCGCCGGTGGACCTGCCCCCTTCAGCAAGCGAAAGAAGAAAATGGAGGACGCTCCGAAGGCCGGAGAACCTGAAGTCTTCCATTTGGATGATCAGGAAGTCACCAAGGAGGAGCCCGCCCAGGAGCCATCCGTGGAGAAGACCCCAACCCCCTCCACGGTAACCAAGCCAAAGCAGGCCTCCACCCCGCCATCGGATGGCGATCTTCCCCATGTCTTCGTTCCGGACAATCCGGACGAGGTCATCAATCCCTACGATCCACCCCAGGCAAAGACGAATACCGGGACCAAAACGCATCCAGCAAACAAACCGAAAATTTCCAGCCTTCCTGAATATCAGCCCCCATCGAAGTTCCTCCGCTACAAGGAACGGTTTCTGGACGCCCTCCCTCCCCTGCCGATCCTGATCGGTATTGGGGGACTAGTGCTCGTTGTTTTTATCGTCTATCTGATGAGACCCTTATTTCAGAAAAGCGCCCTTGATAATCTCCCGCCAGTGGCTGTCCTGACACCCCCCGAATCCCTGCAAATCCGGGAAAATGACCGTATCATCCTCGATGCCAGCCAATCACATGATCCCGAGGGGGAATCGATCTCCTACCAATGGAATATGATCGCTGAGGAGGGGGTGGAAGTCATCTTTTCCCAAATCGATGATTCACGGAGACGACGCACCCGGCAATACATCACCTCCACCCCCAAGGTGCGGGTTCATTTCATTGATCCTGGTGAAGTCACCATCTCCCTGCGCGTCAATGATGGGCTTCTCTTCAGCGACTCGGTCGAAGCGACCTTCCAGGTCACCCCGCTCAACAACCAGCAATAAATATCCCTTAGGCAACAAACCGCGCTTATCGGTGTCACTCACTTGACTTTTTGGTGTTTCCGGCCGATTGGAACGATTCACACCTTATTCTCACTTGACTGTTGTCGTAGCGGGTGTCTCCACTCGCCATTGTGAGGTGAGAAAATTTCACCGAGCCAGCCCATGGTCAAATCAAGGAGTGCAATGCAATGCGACGTTCCCTACTGGCCGCCCTGACAACCACCGCAGTCGCTGGACTTCTCCTCCTTTCCGTTCCCTCCAAGGCAACAGGAAGCAATAATGAGGAAGCCACCCGGACGACGACCTCCTCGACCACATCCCCATCCATCAATTGGCTTGATATTACCCGGGCAAATCGTGCTCCTGTGGACTCCAATGTATATGTCCGCTGTACCATCGTTTCAGTCGCCGAGCCGAGACCCGACAGCCGCCAACCGTACTCCGTCTATCTCATGGATGGCACGGGCACCACCCGCGCCGTTATCTTTCAGGATACATGGCGACAGATCCCCAATACAGATTTTATCAGGCCCGGCATCAAGGTCGACATTTTCGGCCAGGCCGGTGAATATCGTGGCCAACGCCAGCTGACCATTGCCCAGCCCAATCACATCAGAATGACACCGGGAAGCTCCGAGACCGTGATGATGACGTCATCGGGAAGCAGTCAGGAATACACCGCAATGTCGGTGGGGGCGATCAGCCTGCTCTCTGTCGGTCAGCGGGTGGCCATCTCGGGAACCGTCTCCAAGTTCGACACACCTACCACCGACCGAAGCCCATACAGGATTGAAGTACGTGATCCAACAGGGAGTATCGACGTTGTCTACTGGGATCAGCACGAACGCGAAGTTTCCCCGGAGAACAGGCCGGTTATCGGGAGGGATATCCACATTGGTGGCGTGGTGAGCGAATTCCGTGGTGATCTTCAAATCCGCATTGATGAACCCCAGATGATCAGCCGCCGCCCATTTGCCCCCCAAACGGCAAGCAATGAGGAGGAGGTATCGGAGGAGGAGGGAAAACCGGAGTCCCGGTGAGAACCCAACCACCTGCAATTCATAAACACACAGATGACAACAATTTGGGCGGTACCGAAAGGGTACCGCCCAAATTGCTTCACAATAACTTGATACCGATGGAAATCAGGCGTCGATCTGGACGATCCCGATTTCAATGGCATACTTGACCAGCTCGGCAATGTTGTTGAGGTTCAACTTGTCCATGATATGGGCGCGGTGCGTCTCGACCGTCTTGACGGAAACATGGAGCTGATCGGCAATTTGCTGGTTCTTATTACCTTCTGCGAGGAGCTGGAAGATCTCCCTTTCGCGAACCGTCAGCTTGTCATAAAGCGAGCGTGTCCCACCGCCGGGTGCGCAAAGGCGCAGGTAGTCGTCAATGACGACACGGCTGATGGCGGGCGAAAGGAAGCTGTCACCGCGGCTTACTGACCGGATGGCCCCCAGAACTTCCTCGGAGGCGGAATCCTTCAGGATATACCCGCTCGCGCCGGCACGGAGTGCCTGCTGAACGTAGGCGTCGTTCTTGTGCATGCTGAGGATTAGAATCTTGGCCTTTGGCAGTCGCTTGATGATCTGACGGGTGGCCTCGAGCCCGTGAAGGCCGGGCATCGACAGATCCATGATGATAATGTCGGGCATCAAATCGAGAGCCTTGGCGACAGCATCACGGCCATCAACCGCCTCTCCGACAACCTCGAGCCCATCTTCTTCCTCGATGAGTTTCTTGAGTCCCTGACGAACGATCGTGTGATCATCCGCAATCATGAGCCTGATTTCGCGGTCCTTGACCATGGAAAGATCCCTTCTTTTATTTTTCTACAGGTATGGAAACCCGGAGTTGAGTGCCCTCTCCGGTGGATGAGTCGAGGGAAAATGATCCCCCGAGGAACCGGGCACGTTCCTTCATGTTCAAAACCCCACTGCACCCCCGTGATATCTGCTTTTCCTGAAGAGTGGAAAGTGGGAACCCAACGCCGTCATCGTCGACCTCTATGTGGAGGGATTTATCCCGGAGGAAGACTGCCACACGAATCTTTTTTGCCTCGGAGTGTTTTGCGACATTTCCAAGGGCTTCCTGAATGATGCGGTAGGTTGCCGTGGAAATTTCCGGTGCAATCGCGTCGCCATCCTCGATCTGGAGATCCATGTCCAAGTTGATTTCGTGCCGACTGGCAAATTGGCCGAGAAACCAATCCAACGTCGGCTTCAGTCCCAGATCGTCAAGCATTGTCGGCCGCAGGTCAAGACTGATGGCTCGCAAGTCCTCGATAATCAGTGTCGCCAGGGACCGCGCCTCGCCAATACATTTATCAAGTTTCTTCTGATCATTCGCCTTGGCGCTGGTCCGAACAGATTCAAGCAGGTACTTCATCGCCGTCAATTGCTGCCCAATTCCATCATGAAGTTCCCGGCTGATCCTGGCCCGCTCGGTCTCCTGGGCCGTCATGATTTGAATATTCAGGCGATGGAGGTTCTCCTCCTGTTCCCGGTACGCCGCAAAGGCCTGGGCGTTGCTCAGGGCCAGGGCCGCCTGGGCCACGAAACCACGAAGGATCTCCAGATGTCCAATGTCGTAGGCCCGGGATTGAATGCTTTGGACGCAAAGCACCCCCTGGACGAATCCGCGCGACGCAATGGGGAGGAAAATGGCGCTGCGCAACACATCCCCATTGGGGGGGACGACAAGCTTTTCCAGGAACCGAAACGGCCGCGCTGTCCAGTCGCAAATCAGGGTACGCCGCCTCCGCACGGCATCATTGACCTCGGCATCATCCAGCACGGTCTCCCAAATCTCGGTGGCCAGTTCGTCGCCAATGGCTGATCCTGCGGCAAAAAATTCAGGCTGCACGGTCGCCGTTTCTTCCTGTTCGAGCCCCACGAGAAAGTAGTCCGTCGGAAGTACGTCGCAGATTTTTTCATAAAGTGCGCGGAAGATGCTCTCCTGGTCGAGAGTACTCATGAGCGCCTGACTGAGTTCCGAAAGGGCCGTGACACGCTGGAGCTGAAGGTGGGTCTCCTTCTCCGCCCGTTCCTTGTCGGTAATGTCGATGAAATACGCCACCACAACCGGCTCTTCAGCCATGCGGACCATGCGGCAGGACATGAGCGCCACGATTGTATCGCCGGCAAGGGTCTTGAGGCGAATCTTGAACGACCCCTCATTATTGACCTTCACCGCGGCGATCCACCCCTCAATACGGGTCTGGTCCTCCGGCATCAGGAGGTCCTGGAAGGTTCTGCGGGCCAGCTGCTGACGGGAATACCCCAACATGCGCACAAGGCCGTCATTGACCTCCTCGATGACCTCCTCATTAAGACTGATAATGGCGGCACCCAGGGCGGATTGCTCGAAGAGGGCGCGGAATTTCCTCTCACTTTGCGAGTATTGAAGGACCATCATCATCTTGTCCTTCTTCGCGGAACGACTGACCTCAAGCGCCTTCTCGTATTCCTCCTCCCGCTCCGACTGGGAGTGGGCAACTTCCAGGGCGTTCCCGAGGAAGAAGGCAAAAACCGTGAGTAGATTCAGGTCGAAGTAATTGAAGCAATAGGGCTGGGAACGGTTATCAATGTATATCGCCCCCACCACGTTCCCGCGGGTAACCAGGGGGGCACACATCATCGACCGAACACCATGGCGCGCCACGGATTCGGAACCATCAAACCGGGGATCGCGGGCTGCATCGACGGCGTAGAGCGCGCGACCCTCCTCCATGATCCTGAGAAGAATCGTCCGGCTGACCTTCGAATGATTCACATCCGTCGCGTCGGCGCCCTCCTCATGAAGGACACGAAACCCACGCCCCGCCTCGGGACGGCGTTCCACCACGACCACCGACTCCAGAAGCGGGTAGACGTGGCGAAGTGCGGCAATGAATTCGCTGCAGATACTATCAATGTTGGGTTCGTTGCCGATACCAGCCACGAACTTCATGATACCAAGGAGATTACTGTACGCCCGATGAAGCTTCGACACCGTCTCCTGAAGCGCCGGATCGGACATTTCCGTATCCTCACCGGCAATGACATTGAACGGCGCCGTATCCCGGTCCTCGGTAAACTCGTCGGTGTCGATGGACTGAATAACCTCAAGAATGCGCTGAACGCCCGATTCCGACGATTCAATTCTTTCATCACGGGGAAGCACCACCGTCGAATCATCAATGCGCCCCATGAACTCCACCGTCGAGTCTCCCAGGGAGATCACATCCCCGGCGCGAAGCATCCGCGACTGCGCCAGGTCGCCATTTACCCGGATGCCATTGAGCGATCCACAATCCTGAATCGAAATCCGCCCCTCCTCATCCTGATCAATCTTGGCGTGATTGCGCGAAACATTGGTATCAGCCAACATAATCCCACACTCCACCGCACGGCCCACAATGACGGGGAAATCCGCGAAGGAGCGCACCTCCTCATGGCCCTCCGGCTGAACAATACGAAAAGTGGCGGGAACCAATCCCCCCTGGTTCACCCAACTTTCGCTTTGCCCTCCATTACCGAATTCAGTCATTTAATAAGTCCTGGAAGTTCAAGGAATTTAAATTCAACAAGTCCCCTTCGGGGCAAACATCAGAGCAACGGAACCGAACCTAACCCGCTCCTCGCGCGGTTGTAAATCGAAAGTCAAGGATACCGCCCCATGATTAAAAAAATTACCTACGAGAATCTGGTCACAGGCGCCCGGCTGCAGGTGCGAATGGA
>JAFIGB010000256.1 GCA_020831705.1 Candidatus Sumerlaeia bacterium
GAGATTTTCTGCCGCTTTCTCCAAAATGCTGATACGGGCATTGGCGATCTGTCCGTGGAGGAATCGGAAGTGGATGAGGAGGAATTGGGACGATTGCCACTGGAGTTTCTGGAGGAGAATTCCCCCGCCACAGGCGCTCATTTGGCCCTGAGGGTTGCTGATGACATTCATGTCTATACAAAAGGGAAGAATGGTTCGATCAGGAGGCTTGAAATACGTGTTGGGCATCAATCGGGGAAAAATGGCAGGTCCAGATTTTTCCCCATCTCGGATGAATCCGACGGAACCAGAAGGCTCATGCATCTGATTCCGATGTTGATCCCCACCGCCATCCCGGCCCCCGTCTTTATTGTTGATGAACTTAACAGGAGCCTTCACCCCCTGCTCAGTCGTTCATTGCTGCAAACCTTCCTCCGGGGTGAACCTGGCGTGCAGGACCGACAATTGATCCTAACGACGCATGAAACCCTGCTCCTCGATCTGGACCTGCTTCGCCGCGATGAAATCTGGTTCATCGAAAAGGACAATGAAGGGGCAAGCAGTCTCCGTTCGCTCCAGGAGTACAAGGTAAGGAAGGACCTGCGCATTGAGAAGGGCTACCTGTCAGGCCGGTTCGGTGCCATCCCCATCATGGGTGCCCCGCTCTGTGGGCAGGAGGTTGGCAGGGAGTGACCTACCTTCGGAAAAAACGGCCTCTTGAGCGGGAGAAGGGTGTTCACCGGGATGCCCGCCTTGTCGTTCTGGCCGTGGAGGGGAAGACCGAGGAGTCCTACTTCACGCATATCAGGGAACTGCTCCGAAAGCCCTCAATTCAGATATACATCGTTGGAACTTCCGGTGGTAAATCGGCCCCCACTCACGTCCTCGAGAACATCAAGGACTTCATGGATCGTCATGATATCGGGCCGGATGATTCCTTTTGGCTTGTTATAGACAAGGATCATCATCGAACCGAGGCCATCAAGTCACTTGTGACCAAATTGAAGAAGGGAAAACGGGGGGTGAAGATCGAGGCTGCCATTTCCGTCCCAAGGTTCGAGGTGTGGCTGCTCCTTCACTTCACCGATGAGATCCGGGATCCAGGCGCGAAAAACTCCCTTGAGAAACAACTTCGCCGCTTTCTTCCCGGTTATAGACACGGGCCAATCAAGAGTCTGGAAAAGATCACGCGGGACCGCATTGACCATGCCATGAAGCATGCGCCGGCCCTTGACAGCGAACCGGAAAATCCGGACCCGGATCCACCCTGCACCCGTGTCTATCTTCCCATGAGGGAAATCCTCACTCCTCGTGGCGGACGTTGAATTCCAGCTCGTATTCATCGCGCTTTTGGCGATCCACGCAGAAGAGCTTCAGAACCCCAATGTCGGTGAGGTGGGCACGGAGGTCGACTTCGGCGGGTTCCCCCTCGCCGGCCTCATCGGATTTCCCGAGGACGGTTTCAATGGGGGCGTGCTCCTCAAAGTCATCGCCAACGTCGAAGAGTTGGCCGGGCTTGTCGCTGTGGCGCGTGGTGCTGGACAGGAAGCGGAAGGACGCCGGTTCCCCTGTCCAGACGCAAAGGTCGATCTCCTCGCCGGAAATGTCGACGGAGGTGCCTTCCTCCATCCCCTGATTGACCACGCACATGGCCTTCATGGGCGGTTCCATGCCGGGCACCGCCGGGGCTGCCGATTCAATGCCGATGTAGTAGGAACGGGCGCTGCCACCGCGAATGCGGATGCCACGTCCCCGGCGGGCAAGGCCCAGGTAGGCGGCGCCGCGTCCGACGGCAAGGTCAAGATCGGTGCTTCCAAGAACCCGGGGAGCGGCAACACCTGCATCGGCGGCCCAGTTGCCGAGGGTTTCAAGGATCCGGTTGCGGAGCGGGTCGGCCTTGAACACACCGCCGTTGAAGAGAATGGCGGTGGGCAGGACAGGCTGGCCGTCCCGGGGAGCACGGGAGGGGAATATTTCCGCCACACTACCGGCGTGACGGGCCAAAAACTGGGCGAGGTGCCGGGTAATGCCGGCATCGGCGGCGTAGGGAAGTCCCGCCTCGCGGAAACCGGCACGGCGCGCCCGGGCGGGGGGGTCCATTGGGCCGCAGACGGGGAAGAAGCCATCGACCAGAAAGCTGTCCAGCCCCTCCCGGGGAAGTGCGGTGCGAATTGTTCCGCCAATGACCGAGGACCCGCGTCCCAGAATCGTGATGGGGTATTCGGCCATCTCCGGGTCGGAGAGGAGAACTTCCTTCCCCATGCGGCATTGCTGGACGAGGGCGCTGAACTGCCATGCGTCGAGTTTTTTCCCCTGCTCCTCGTCGAGGCGCTTGGCAACCCCGTAGGCGATGGCGAGGTCCATGTTGTCGCCGCCAAGAAGAATATGTTCCCCCACGGCGACGCGGCGAAGTTCCAGTTCGCCGTCCTGCTCGGTGACGGCAATGAGGGAAAAGTCGGTGGTCCCACCGCCAACATCGACAACCAGGACAAGATCCTCGACGGTGACCTGCTTGCGCCACTCAGGACCGGTGGATTCGATCCAGCTATACAGCGCGGCCTGGGGTTCCTCAAGGAGGTGCAGATTCCTGAACCCTGCCTGCTGGGCGGCGGCCACGGTGAGATTGCGCGCACCGGCATCGAAGCTGGCGGGGACGCAAAGGGTCACCTCCTGGTCGCGTATATCCAATGCGGAATCGCCCGCGGCGATGTTGTGATTCCATGCCTCCACAAGATGCTGGAGGATCAGCCGGGCAACCTCGGCGGGGGAGCGCTTGGCGTCCTTTTCCGGCGAGTTGGGGGGGAGGATCGGCGCTTCGCGGTCGACATTGCCGTGGCAAAGCCAGCTCTTGCTGGAATGGATGAAGCGCGTGGGAATCTTGGAACCCTGCTCGCGGGCGAAGGCACCAATGACAACCTTCTCCTCGCTGCGCCATGGCAGGTTGAGCGCCCCCGCGGGAAGCTCGCTTCCACCGGCGATATAGACAGCACTCGGGAGCGTGGGAAGCTGGTCGACAGCACCCGCCGACACCACCTGGTCGATGGGAAGGGAGGCCACGAAGGCATCATCGGGATTGTCGGGGCTCACCTCGGTATCCACAAAGGAAAGCGCCGTGTTTGTCGTGCCCAGATCTATACCAATAACAAAACGACTCATACGATTACCTGACCTCTACCTGGGCGGGTGCGGCGACCCTGGGGTCGGCCCCGGCCGCAATGGTGGGGAGCTTTACTTCATCGACATACCAGCCACGGTGAAGGACGGTCCCATTGTACGGCGGCTCGCCCGTGACGTTGCCACTCAACTCAATGGTCGAAGGGTCGAAGCCCGTCTCGACGGTAAAGGGAGTGTTCTCCGCCGATTCGATTACCGGGCGCAGGACGACATACTTGTCAAGCACCCCACGGCAACCGCGGTGTATATCACGTACGGCGGCCCCCACCTCGGCATCCTGATAACCGGAGATGTCCTCGCGGAGGAAGTCGATCAGTCGCCCCTCCTTCTGGAGGAGGCCAAGAATCTGGATGGCCTGTTCCGGCGAACCGGTGAAGGTGGGTTTCCCCTCGTCAGTCAGTTGGGGGGCATCGCTGAAGGCGGCATTTCCCTTTGCGAGGATCTTGAAGAACCATCCAAAGGCGGTGAAAAGTCTCATGGCGGCATGAAGCTCCTGGGAATGGCCGGTCCCATGGGCCGGCGCCCCAGAAGCCTAACCACCGCGCCCGTCCGGGCAAGGGTATCATGGCGCCCAAATGCAGGTGCGGACGGTTCATGAGGACCCGGGCGGTCCAAACGGTCCCCATCAGGCCATGTGGAAAACTTCACCAAGAAATTCGAGACACTGGTCCGGGCGCTTTCCCTCGGGGATGACAAAGAAGGGGGCCATCTCGCCCTGCCAGCGGGCGTTGACATCTGTTTTTGCCATTGCTTCGAGGGCGGCCTTGGCATCGGGGGACTCGAAATACCCCACCAGCAGCCCCTCCTCATTGAGAAAGAGGGAGTAATTGTTGAAACCGGCCTTCTTGAGAGCATCGAGCATCTCCGGCCAGACGGCTGCGTGGCGTTCCTTGTATTCTGCGAGACGGTCCTTATGAATACGGCCGACAAAGAGA
>JAFIGB010000258.1 GCA_020831705.1 Candidatus Sumerlaeia bacterium
GAATGGGAGCGGGCATCAATTCTGGGGTTTCGTTGCAGGCATATCCGAACATCATGCCATGGTCGCCGGCACCCTGATTGAGTGGATCCTTGCGATCCACGCCGCGGGCGATGTCGGGACTTTGGGAGTGAAGGCTGGAAAGAACACCGCAGGAGTAGCAGTCGAAGCGGTGGGCCGGGTCTGTATAGCCGATGCGCTCGACGGTCTTGCGAACCACGGTGTCGATGTCGATGTAGGACCCGGTGGTGACTTCGCCGGCAACAACAACAAGACCGGTGGTGACCATCGTTTCACAGGCGACGCGGCTCTTGTGGGCCTCGCCCTTCTTGCCATCCTCGGTGAGGATCGCATCCAATACGGCATCACTGATGGCATCGCAAACCTTGTCGGGATGGCCTTCCGTGACGGATTCGGAGGTAAAGAGGGACATTGTGCTTTTCTTCATTCAACCAGATTCCTTGAGTGCATGATTCCGGCGGAAGGGCATTGGAAGGCCCGGAGTAAAGCCGGCGGGGCCGCAAAATCTGCGAGCGCCAACGATTCACGGGACGAGCCCGGAGCGTGGCAAGGGGATTAAGGTTTTCCCGCTGAAAAGTGGGATATTCAATGGCCCCAACGCCCATTTAATGGCAAACAAAAGACGAACCCGCCGCGATCAGCCTCCCTCCTGGAGAAGAAAAAAGGGATTTTGCAGTGGACAGACCCGTAATGATCCTCCTACTGTCCCTCCGCACTCGGGAAACCGGGTTTTTTTTGGCCTCAAAAACTCCCCAGCATCACAGCTGAACAAGGGACTTTTGGCCCCGATTGGATCAATGGGGCTGGGGCCAACCGTGCCGGAACCCTGAAAACCGGCAATCATTGGCACCCAATATTACCCGACCGGAAAGCGGCGGCCTCGCCGCGACGGGTGACACTTTCTTCACAGGAAAGGAGCCACTGTCACGATGCAGGCGCTCGGAAGACACATACTCGTCGAATGTTATGACTGCGACATCGACGTTCTCAACAGCAGTGAATTGATTGAACAGCGCATGGAGGAAGCCGCCGTGCGCGCCGGTGCCACCGTCATTGGTACCAGCTTCCACAACTTCAATCCCCATGGCGTCAGTGGCGTTGTCATCATCGCCGAAAGCCATCTCGCCATCCACACCTGGCCCGAATACGGATACGCCGCCCTGGATCTTTTCACCTGCGGAGAGGAATGCGACCCCTGGGTTGGGTTTCATTTCCTCAAGGAAGCCCTTGGAGCGGACCGCACCGTGACAACGGAACTGCGCCGCGGGAAGATCGGTATTGAGGGCAAGCCCCTCCTCCACAAGCCCATCGAGGTGGAAGCCCCAGCAGTATAAATGGGAAAACCCCGGTAGAAACCCGGCTGGACACCCCTCAGGACAGACCAAGCTTTTCCATCACCCACTCCTCGATCTGATCGGAGCGCAGGGGGCGGGAAATGTGGTAACCCTGCACCAGATCGCAACCCACATCGCGGAGGTATTGCAGGGTCCGTGGATCCTCCAAACCCTCAGCGGTGCACTTGAGCCCAAGGTTATGGCCGAGACCGACGATCGACTTGATCACGGTGCGATGCTCCGCGGAATCACTCGCGGTCATGACAAAGGACTTGTCCACCTTGATTTCAGAAAACGGAAGTCGCACCAACTGGAGCATGGAGGAAAACCCTGTTCCGAAATCATCAATGGAAAGCTGGAACCCCTTCAACCGAAGGCGGGTCAACAGGTCCAGGGAAAAAACCGGATCCTCCATGGCCGAGGTTTCCGTCAACTCGAAGATAATTGAGGAAGTGGGAACCTTCCACATCAGACAGCGATTCTCGATGGATTCCATCAGGGAGGAATTCGCAAGGGTTCGCACGGATATATTGATAGACAGGGTCAGCCCGCCAAGGACATTGCGTTCGAACTCCTCGGGGTGTGTGGTGGTCAATTTCCTCGTGAAACCGGAGAACCATGCAATCCCCTCGTCGAGGACATGCTCGGTGAGGGAGTCAATCAATCCGGTTCGTTCCGCGAGGGGAATAAAACGGTCCGGAGGCACAACCGCTCCCCCTGGTTGTTGCCAGCGCACCAGGGCCTCGAACCCCGCCAGGTTTCCGGACTGGCATTCCAGCTTCGGTTGATAGACGAGGTGGAACTGATTTTCGTTGAGGGCCTGCTGAAGTTCCTCCTCGCGAAACTCGTACATTGCGCCCTGTTCCAGGGAACCGGGAAGCCGGTCGACGACACTGCTTGTATTCCCGCTCTCCATGAGTAGCTCGCGGAGCGATGCCGGGGAGAAGGGCTTGCCGAGGACGGCGATGATGTTGAGACCACGCCACGCTGCCGAGCGTTTCGCCGCCTCCAGAATCCGGTGGCCCTGGCCGCTGGTTATGATGATCCGGGCATTGCATCCCCGGTGGGCAAGCTCGGCCAGGACCTGAATGCCATCCATTTCCGGCATGACAAGATCGACAGCAATATGGGTGGGGGCCCAATCTGCGGCATGCTGAAAAAATTCACCGGCATCGACGGTATAGATCGTCTCCACGGAGATGCTCTCAGCGATGGCGGAAATCGTACGACCAATCATCGGGTCGTCGTCGATAATTAGCAACCGCTTCCCTGTCATCGGTTTCTCCTTTTCAATCCTCATGGCCGTTCCTGCTCCAGGACTTCCCTGATTTTCCGGGCCAGATCGGCCCTGCCGTAGGGCTTCCCAAGCAATTGTGCCCCCGGATCGAGTCTTCCATGGTGGACGATGGCATTATCCGTGTATCCGGATGTGTACAAAACCTTGAGATTGGGGCGAATCTCCACGGCCCTGTCTGCCAACTGACGCCCATTCATTCCACCGGGCATGACAATATCGGTGAAGAGGAGGTTAATCTCATCCATTTCCTGAATAATGTCAAGTGCCTGTTTCCCATTTTCAGCAGTAATCACACGATAACCAAGGCTCGCGAGGCAGGTCTCCGCGTAATGGCGCACAAGCTCGTCGTCCTCCACGAGAAGGATCACCTCATTGCCGCTGTCGACTGAACTCACGCTTGCATGGCGCACCTGATGCTCCCCGTTGTCCATCAACCGGGGGAGGTAAATTTTCACCGTCGTGCCATCGCCGGGTTCGGAGTAAATCTTGATATGGCCCCGTGACTGCTTCACAAATCCATAAACCATGCTCAGGCCGAGACCGGTTCCCTTGCCGGATTCCTTTGTTGTATAGAAGGGCTCAAAGACCTTTCCGAGATCCTCGGGCAGGATTCCGGAGCCAGTGTCAGACACCGCAATCTGGACGTATTGGCCGGGCAGAACCTCGCTGTGGCTGTTCGCATATTCCTCGTTGATCCAGTAGTTTGCCGTTTCAATCGTCAGGCGACCACCCTGCGCCATGGCATCCCGTGCATTAAGTGTCAGGTTCAGGAGGGCACTTTCCAGCTGGACCGGGTCGACAAGTGCCCTCCAAAGCCCCGCACCACAGACCAGTTCAATCTCGACTTGCTCACCAAGGGCACGACGAAGCAATGGCTCGAGATCCTGCGTCAGGCGGTTGACATCCACAGGCTTGGGATCAAGGGCCTGCCTGCGGGAGAAGGCAAGGAGGCGGTGCGTGAGATCGGCACCACGCTGGGAGGCGCTGGAAATCATATCCACCAGGGGATACAGTGGTGAATCGGCCTCGATCATCTCAAGGAGCAGGTCGGAATTGCCCTGGACGACCGTCAATAAGTTGTTGAAATCATGGGCCATCCCACCTGTCAGTTGACCGACTGCCTCCAGCCGCTGGGATTGACGAAGCTGCTCTTCGAGGGAGCGCTGCTCGGTCACATCCCTGAAGGTAACCACCACCCCGCTGATATTTCCCTCCGTATCACACATCGGGCAGGCGTAATACTCGACGGGGAACGGGGTTCCGTCCTTGCGGAAGAACACCTCGTCATTTACCCGACGCGGCTTGCCATCCCTCAGAGCCTGATAGATAGGGCATTCCTCGACGGGATAATCGGTTCCATCCACCCGATGATGATGGATCAGCGAATGCGAATGCCTTCCAACGACCGAGTCGATATCCCAGCCGAACATTCGTGCGGCGGCAGGATTCTCGAAGAGGATATTGCCATCCGTGTCCAAACCATGAATTCCCTCACCCACTGACGTCAGAATCAGCTCCAGTTTTTGACGGGAGCGGAAGAGTTCCCCCTCCGCCTGCTTGCGCGCGGTAATATCCCTCTCGATGGCGACGATGAAGTGATGGTTCCCCTTCTCGTCGAAGATCGGAACCAGGTCGACTTCCGCCCAGTAGGGTGTCCCATCCTTTGTATAGTTTCGCAGTTCCCTCCGGATGTTTTTCTTTTTCCTGATGGCGGCGCGGATTTCCTCAATGGTCCCCTGATTTGTTTCCGGGCCCTGGAGCATCCCTGGCGACTTGCCGATGACCTCCTCCCGTGTATATCCGGTCTTGCGCTCGAAGGCCTTGTTGACAAAGACAATCCGCGACCCTTCCGTCTCAAAGCGGGTTGAGTCCGCAATCAGGACAATGTCATTGAGGCGCTCAATGCAGGTTTGCAAAAGTCGCAATTCCTCCTCGCCCTTCCGCCTTGACGAAATATCATTGAAGTAGATCGACAGGCCATCCTCCGACGGGTAGGCAACAAGGGCAAACCACGTGTTGAGAGGGGCGGGGTAATAGGCTTCGAACCGGGAAGGCTCGCCGGTTTCGAGTGCCTTGATATACTGTTTTTCAAATTCACTTCCCTTTGCCGCGGGGAACTCATCCCAACAGACCTTCCCCAGTATTTCATCCCGATTGCGCTGGAGCACCTTTTCCGCCTGCCGGTTGATATATGTAAACCGCCATTCCCTGTCGAGCGTCAGGAAGGCATCGGTAATGCTTTCCAATGTTGTCGTCATGCGCCTTGCCAACTCGCGCGCCTCCTCCTCCATATCCTTCTGGTGCTGTATATCCGTGGATGTACCATACCAGCGGATGATCTTCCCATCCGAGTTCCGGATTGGATTCGCCTGGTTGAGGAACCAGCGATAGACACCGTCATGACGGCGGATACGAAACTCCATACTGTAGGGATCACCGGTCCTGATGTTGTGCTCCCATGTCTTGAGAGTTTCTTCCACATCATCCGGATGAATGTGCTTCACCCAGTAACCCGGCTCCGAGAGGACCTCCATCGGGACGCCTGTATAGTCAACCAATGGCTGACAGAAGAAATCGACCTCGCCTTTTTCATCGGCAGCCCAGACAATGAGGGGCATGGAATC
>JAFIGB010000265.1 GCA_020831705.1 Candidatus Sumerlaeia bacterium
CTCGAGGAGCAGCCCGCAAGAAACCCCGCCGTCTGGATGTTCCCCGCGCTGGACCTCGATGAGTTGCTGGCGAAACGAGTCGATTCCGCAACACGTCCAAAATCGCCGCGAAGGGGGTACCATGTTCCTGCTTTACCCGAATTGTACCAATCAGGGGGCCCCGGGCGGGTGGTACGGTCCTTTTTTGGGAAGGACGGACAAACGGGAAACATCAGTCCAGGGTAAAGGGAATGGTGCCGTCGTCGTTGCGCTTGGGTGGTTGGGAGGAGCCATACAGATCGGAATCGAAGGAGTCACGATCAGGAAGGGGGGTGTGCTGGGAGCTGCGGGACGTCCGCTCGGAAGTTGGGTTGGGGGTTTGTTCCGAGACCGGTGTGTAGGATTGCCCCCGAACGGAATCCGAGGAGGGAGGTGCCGCGGGCGAAGGCCGCCGGGGTACTCCCGTGCTGGTTTGTGGCCTGATGCCGCCTCGGTTCTGGAAGCTGTCACTGGGACTGGGGCTGTAGGGAGCGGCCGCTGGCGCGGGCTGGCGGACAGGCTCGACCACTGTCTTGACCATGGCGTGGAGCTGGCCTGCCACGATGAGGGCGTCCTTGTACTTGATGCTGCGGGGGGACCATTCCTGAAAGTCTGACATCGTGGGAAGGCTGGAAAAATGGGTGCGAACCCGGGCAAGTAGGGTGTTGTAGGCGCGGGCGCCATCCTCGTCCACGATCTGGACGGGGCTTTGCTCGGTCACGAATTTGATGTCCTGATAAAGTCGCTCGGCCATGGCGAGCAGCAAAACGCGTTCATCCATTTTTTTCCAAGCTCCTGTGGGGTGTGGGGTCATCTCAGCCCGAGACGAAGGCATACCTGATGCAGGTCACCTGCGACAAGGTCACCCCAAGGCCTTCTATTTTTGCAAGCAATTCCTCAAGATCATCGTCGGTTATTGGCTCGGTGACGAAGGTTGTGGAGTTTTCGAGGGAGCGAACCTTGTTGCCACCAATAAAATCCTCGGCCTTATCGGCGCGGTCGTCGTCCATTCCGAGTGGAATTCGCAGATACCGCGACTCCTTGACCACCTCGCCAAGCGGCGTGGCCCCATCCGGCTTGAGGAGCTTGAGGGGGAGCAGGGGTGTTCTTCCCTGGCGGTGGGCTGCCGACCGCATCACGTCGGAAAGAAGACCACTCGCCGTGCTCGGCTGGCCGGCACCGGCCCCGTAGTACATCGTTTCACCGATGGGATCCCCGGTGATGAGCACGCCATTCATGACGCCACGAACGCTGGCCAGAATGTGGTCGGCAGGAATGAAAAACGGCCCCACTCCAACCTGAACCTGGCCGCTCGGGTACTGGCGGGCGTACCCGAGAAGCTTGATCGTCATGTTGTAATCATTCGCGTATTCCACGTCCTCGGGACCGATGTTCATGATCCCATCGACGGGGAAGTCCTCCACGCGGATTTCACGGGCAAAGGCGAGGGTGGAGAGAATGGCAATCTTGTAGGCGGTGTCGGTGCCCTCAACATCGGCGGAGGGATCCGGTTCGGCGTACCCGAGTTCCTGAGCCTCCTGGATGGCACCGTCGAGGGTCAGCGTGGGATCCTCGCCCATGCGGGCGAAAATGTAGTTGCAGGTGCCGTTGAGAATTCCGTGGACGGCGGTAATTTGTGAGGAAGCCAACCCACCCTGCATGGAGGCAATGATGGGAATCCCCGCACCGACGGACGATTCATAGAGGAGCAGGGCGCCGTTTTTGTCGGCAATTTCCTGAAGCGCCGTACCATGGGTTGCAATGAGGGCCTTGTTGGCCGTGACGAAGTCCTTGCCGCTGCCGAGGGCCTCGCGGGCGATTTCATTCGCCAGCGACGGCTTGCCGTCGGCGCCGACACCAACAAGCTCGATGACCACATCGATATCGGGATCGGAGGTAATTTCGCGCCAGTTGGTGGTCAACCGGGTACCTGCGGGGGGGGTCACCGCCCGGGGATTGTCGAAACTGCGGTCCGCAATGGCGGCAAGTTCCACCTTCTGATTGATGCGCTTGCCGATGAGTTCACCATGGGTCAGGATCTGGCGCACCACCCCGGTGCCAATGTTGCCGAATCCTACCAGGCCAATTCGATAGGGCTTGTTGCTCATGCTCGTTGTTCTTTCCTCGTCAAAGGGTGGTGCAAGACACGGTGTCACCGCGCGCGCTTTATGGTTTTCTGGTCCCGGGGGATCAAGCCTTCTTTGATCAGTGGTGGGGAAACCGGCTTGCAGCGGTGGCCCCATCCCCCTCCCAATGTGGGGGAGGAGTATTTATATCGTGGGTTTGCAAACGGGAGGCAACAACAACGTCCCATTCCGCCCCGGCGGAGTGATTCTCGCCGCCGGGGAATCCCGGCGCATGGGAAGCCCCAAGGCATTTTTACCCTTCGGCGCCACATCCTTTTTGGGTGAAGTTCTTGCCGCAGCAAGGAGCTCCTCCCTCCAGCCAATGATACTTGTGACCAACGAACTACTCCGACCGGCCATGGAAACGGCGGCCCCTGAAGCCCGGATCCTCATCAATGACGATCCCTCCCGTGGCCAGCTTTCCTCCCTGCAGATTGCCCTTGGGTCCCTCCAGGGTGACGCCACACCCGGTGCGGTCCTCTTTCTCCTCGACCACCCCGGGGGCCTGGAAAAGCGCGTGGAAATTCTCCTCGGGGCTGCCAAACGCAATCCCGACAGGATTCACATTGCCGCCTGGAAGGGAAAACCGGGACACCCTGTTTATCTCCCCCGGGAGGATTGGGAGGGGTTGTTGAATTGGCAGGGACCGGAGGGCACACGGGGGTATCTGAAGACGAGGCAGGACCGGATTGATCTGGTCGAAACGGGCGTGCCGGAGACCCTCCGCGATATCGACACACCACAGGAGTACAAGGGCATGACGGGCCTTCCTTGACACTGATCGGGCACTCGCGCTCCCATGTCGGGCGTTCAACGCATGATCCGACCCGGCCCCACACAATTCAACCGAGCGGCAAGCCATGGCGAAATATTCTGACGAAACCCTCGAAAAGCTTTTGCAATCCATCGACGCCATCGATGTGTTGGAGCTGATCGATTATCACCCTGAGTCGATGCAACGGTCGGGATCGGTTGTGACATGCTGGTGCCCCCTTTCCCAGGACCACAGCGGTCGTTATCTCACGGTGGATGTTGAAACCCGCGAGTTCGTCTCCGAACCACCAATGATGCCCCGACAAAGCGGCACGATCATCGACCTGTACGCGCGGGTTCGCAACCTTGGCCTTGATACCGCCGTCGAGGAGTTGGCCGACGAATTTGGCGTCCTCATTTCCGAGGATGGCGAGGGCGATCCCGCCCAGTTGCTGGAGGACGCATCGGGGTATGTGGAGGAGGCCCTCAAGGAGAAGGACGAGGAGAAACAGAAGAAGCAACTGGAGGAGGCGGAAAAGCGCATCCGGGCGGTGCTTCTTTCCGACGGGGAATCGCTGGAGGCCCACCGGGCGCTCCTTCGGGTCCGCCTTATCGAGGACAACCTTTTCACCCTCGTTCCCCAGGTAAACGAGGTGATCCGCCTGGAAGGGGAAAAGGGGGATGCGAAGGAACTGACGGAGGTCCTGGCCCCGTATTTCAAAAAGCACGGCAAGGATCTCAATATCCGGCTGAAGTACGCCGAGGCACTCGCCAAATTGAGGGCAACCCAGCAGGCTGTCGAGGAGTTCATGACGACCGCCGACCTGGCCGAGCAGGCAGGCCAGGAGGAACTGGCGCTCAGGGCATACCGAAGTACACAGAAAATTGGCGACGACATTGTCGATGTCCACCCCATGATCGTGAACCTGCTGATGGCTACCGGCAGGGAGAAAAAGGCCATTGAGGAATCCGAGGCACGGATTGACTTCCTGAAGCGGAAAAACCGCTACCTGGAGGCAAGCGAGGAAACCCTGCGGCTCCTTGACCTCCAACCCAAGGATGCCGCGACGACGTGCCTGCGCGTGATCGAACTCGCCATCATGGGCGGTCTTGGCAAGGAAGGGATGGATCGCAGCCTTCGCATGGTCGAGCACCTTCTCGAAAAGGGGCTCACCGGCCAGGCCGCCGAGGCACTCAGTTACCTCATCGCCGAGGAACCGGAAAACGACGCCCTCCTTGAAAAGCTCATCGACACCTACGACAAGCTGGGCGAGGAGGACATCGCCCGGGAATTTCGCTTTCGTCTGGTAGATATCTATACAGCGCAGGGGCGGAAAAGCGATGCCCGCCGCATCCTCGGCGAGGTCGGCTCCGAGGAGGAGGAAACACCCCGCGCCCTGCGTGCCCTCGGGGAGCTTGCCTACTCCGACGGGGACGTCCAGGAGGCCACCACCCGGTGGCAGCGGGCGCTGGATCTGCACATCCGCGAGGGCGACAAGGACAGCGCCATCGCCGATTGCATGCGCATCCTCAAGGCCGACCCCGACAAGCATGTCATCCGCAAGGGCCTGATCAACCTGCTCCTCGACCAGGGGGACAAAACCGGGGCGCTGGAACAACTCGACATGCTGGCCAACCGCCTCACCGAGTCCGGTGCCGACGAAAAGGCCCCCGAAATTCTGGAAAGCATTCTCGAACGCCTCCCCAACAATAACGCCGTCAAGCTCGCCCTTGCCTCGGCCCATGAGCGCCTCGGCAACATCGACCGCAGCCAGCAGCTTCGCATGGAAATCCTTCGCGAGGAGCACCGGGATTCCAGCGAAACGGCGGAAATCGAGGAAACAGCGGCGTTCCTCCTCAAGAAAAATCCCAACGACCCGACAATCCTCCATCTGGTTGCGCGGAAGTATGAGCGCGACGGGGAAAGCGCCAAGGCCCGCGAGGCCTACGAGAAACTGGCGGAGATCCATCGCAAGGCCGACCGTCTTCAGGAAGCCCGCACCGCCATGGAGCGCATCGCCGCCATGTTCCCAAACGAGGCAGCCGTGTTTTCCGAGCTTTCGGAAATCAGTGCCGAAATGGGGGACGAGGCCGGACTCGTCCGCGCCGCGCGGACCCAACTCGACATCCACATCGCCAACAAGGACTTCAGCGAGGCCCTGGAACCGGCACGGACCATCCTGGATTTCCTCCCCTCCAGTGAGGATGTCCATTACAGATTGATAGACATTTACGAGGCCCTGGGCAGGAAGCAGGACGCCCTCGAACAGCGGGAACAGCTCCGCAAGCTCCTTGTCCAAAATCGGGACGAAATCAAGGAGCTCAAGCTCCTCGGCGAAATCACCCGCGAAAAGAAAAACGACGAGGCACTTCGCGAGCGCCAACTCCAGCTCATCGCACGCCATCAGGATGCCACCCGCTTCGAGCAGGCCCTTGATGGATATACATCCGACTTCAAGCTGGACAAGGAGAAGCGCCTCAAGCTCCTTCGCGACATCGCCGACGCCGTCACGGAGCGCACGGAAATACGCCGCTTCCTCGCCCAGGAACTGCACAAGGCGGGGCGGACGACGGAAATGGTGGGGGAAATGCAGCGCCTCCTCGCCCTTTCCGACGAGAAGGACGACCAGGATCGCTCCATCTCCATCCTTGGCGAGCTCGCCCGCCTCGTTCCCGACCGCATTGAGTTCCGCCGCGACCTCGCGAACCGGCTCGAAAAGATGAACATGAAGAGCGAGGCGATCGAACAGCGCCTCGCAATCGCCTGGCAGCTCCAGAAGGAACGAAAGCTCACAGAGGCCGATGAGGAATTCCGCACCATGTCGCGGGTGGACCCCGAAAACGAGGAGGTCTATACAAGCCACGCCGATCTTCTTCGGGATATGGGGGAGGAAAAGCAGGCCGCCGTCCGCCTCTGTGAACTTTCCAGCCTCCTTTCCCGCAAGGGGGACGACGAACGGGCGCTGACGACCCTCAAGAAGCTCCTCGTCTTCGATGCCGAAAACGGCGAGGCACGCCGCCAGATGATCATGATCAAGGCACGTCGCGGCCAGACGTCCGAGGCCGTCGCCGATCTTCGCAGTCTGATTGAACAGTTGCGCCGTGACGGGGACACCCAGGGGGCACTTGCCGCAACCAGGGATGCCATCAAGATGGACGAGGGGAACGTGGAACTGCGCGAGCTCCTCCTTGAGCAACTCGGCAAGGCGGGCCGGGAGGTGGAGGCGGTCCGCGAGCGCGTCGCCCTGGCACGTCTATACAGCGACAAGGGGAAACACAGGCAGGGCGTCCAGATCCTCGATGCCATCATCAATGACGATCCGGACAACATCCAGGCACGAAGCGTCCGCGGTGCAATCTACGAGGCAATGGGGGAACAGGAAAGCGCCGTTGCTGATTATCGGGTGGTGCAGGAGTCGGTCCAGCGCATCAGTGGCTCCACACCGCTCCCCATTGCAAACAAGTCGGGCCGTGCGGTGCCCGCCGATCCAATTCCCACGGCAACCGCGATCAGCGAGCCGGGGGAAACCCTTGAATTACTTCCCGAGTATGAGTTCGACACCTTCGTGGTGGGGAAAAAGAACAGCTTCGCCTTCGCGACGGCAAAGGCCGTGGCCGGGCGCCTCGGGTCGGAACGCAACCCCCTCTTTCTTTACTCCGATGTGGGGCTTGGCAAGACACACCTCATCCACGCCATCGCCAACCACGTTCGCATGTCGCAACCGAGCCTGCGCATCCATTACGCCATCGCCGTCTATTTCACCAACGAGCTGGAGAAGGCCATCGCCTCCGACACGGTGGGGGCGTTCCGCGAGCGCTACAAGGATGCCGATCTTCTCCTCCTCGACGACGTCCAGTTCCTTGCCGGCAAGGAGAAGAGCCAGGAGGAATTCTTCCACCTCTTCAATATTCTCTACCAGCGCAAGGGGCAGATTGTATTGACATCTGACCGCCCGCCGAAGGCCATCGAGGAGCTGGACAAGCGGCTGCGGTCGCGGTTCGGCCAGGGGGTCATTGTGGAAATCCAGCCCCCCGACACCGACACCCGGGTCAAGATCCTGGAAGTGGAACGGGAACGTACCGGGGTGGACTTCTCCGACGATGTCATCGAGGCAATCGCCGAGGCCATCACGACCAACGTCCGCGATCTCAAGGGCGCCTTCAACCAGCTCATCGCCATCAATGAAATCGGCGGCGAGCCAATCACACCGGAACTGGCCACCGAAACCATTTCCCGGTATTACATGACTTGAGGTCACCCCATGTTATCAGGCCCGGTAATGGACACCGGTATAAGCCTTCTGGGCCAGGTGGATGTCGATCTCACCGAGTTGCTGGTCTACGCGGCCATCTTCGTGGTGCTGACCATCGGCCTTGTGCTGGTGAAGATCTTCCTCGGCGTCTATACAGCCCGCAAGATCAGGAACATGCGGACTCCCTACGGCCTTTCCGGCGAGGATCTTGGGAAGCTGAAGGACCGTGGCGGCCTGAGCGAGGAGGAATTCAAGGCCGTCCGCGCCGCAATGGCCCGCCAGATCCTCGAACGCACCCGCGAGGAGGACGAGGCAAAGAAGCTCCCCCCCAAGGCCGCCATTATTTTGTCCAAGGCGGAAATGGAGCTTCGCGAAAAGGCCCGAAATGCCGGGGACAAGACACCGCAGGAGGAAATCTCCCCGTCCGAACAGGAGCCTCCCCCGGAAACACCCGCCGAACAACCCCAGGCCAAGCCGGAACCACCTCCCATCGAGCTGCCGGAACACCTTCGCCAGATGGTCGACAAGCCGGAAGTCGAGCTGGAACAACTCCTCGTGGCGGGATTCATCACCAGGGAGGAATACCTCCTCATTCGGGAATTTCAGCGACGGGAGGATGTCTAGCATGAGACGCCTTCCCCTCCTGCTCCTCCTCGTAGCGTGTCTATACGGCTGTTCACGGACGCCGGGGCCAACGCTCGATCCCGTGGAAATCGACCCCGATGTCTCCCGCGCCCTGAGGAGTGCCCACCTTGGCCGGGCGGATGCCGTCCAGGCCGCCGGGCGAATGCTCCTTGACCACGGAAACTCGACGGAATACCGCCGCGCCTCCGCTGCCGCATCCATCCTTGCCGCCTCCACCGAGCACCCCGTTCCCCCGCGGAAGGACGCACGGCGCGACTTCAAGCCGGTCTCCCGGACGCAGGCCGTCCGTGCATGGGAGCTTGTTAAAAACCGCGTGGCGCCCACCGATCGCTGGCTGGAAGCCCGGGCCGACCGCCGCTATGACACCTTCCAACGCAGCGTCGACGGCGTCCTTGGTCCCCTTGCCAACGCCGCCCAGGGCCAGTTCTTTTCCCTCCTCACACTTCCCTTCGCCGCCGCCGATTGGCTTGCGGTGGGGCGTGTCTATCTGACGCCAGAACAGCGCCGCGAATTGCAGCTCGCCCGGCGCGTTGTTGCCGATCCCCTCATCCTCCAAACGGAGGCGGAGGAGAAAATCGACCCGTGGCGGGAACGCCGCCGAAAACTGGGTGCCCTTCAGGCCACCCGCAATGGGCGGGAAGCACACAAGACCGGGGATCTGGAGACGGCCCTTTTCTGGTACGGACGCGCCGCCGCCCTTCGTGCCAACGACGATCCCCCCGCCGCCCTCGAAAAGGTGCGCCAGGAGATCAGCGAGGCACGTCTATCAAGAAGAAATTCCCTTTCCATGTCGGGGGGCGACACCCGCTTTTCCACCCGGGCCGAGCTTGCCTCCTACGGCACGATGCTCCGGGCCCACGCCGCAGGTGATACGGACGCCTTTGCCGCCGAGGCGCGATTGATGCGCGCCCGCATGCCGTGGTCGCGCCTCCTTCCCACCCTGGACGCGGCAACCGCAGCACACGCCCACCGATCGGGAGATTCCCGCCTGGCCGCTGTATGGCTCGCGGCGTTGGCCGAAACCGACGACTCACCATGGGCGGAACGTGCGGAGGCCCTCCTCCAGCGGCCACACTTCGACCCCCTGCCCGTCCTGGAGGACGCCCAGAACCGTATAGACAGGCGTCGCCGCGCCTTCCTCATCGAGGGCACCGATCCCTACCGCCCCCCCCGCTCCCACACAGCCGAGGAGGCCCGACGTGGCCGCACCATCTGGATAGACAGGGCACGCGCCCTCTTTGTCACGGACATTCTTTCACGCACGCTTTTCCTCCCCTTCCTTGATCCCTTCCCACGGCGCGAAATGCTGGATGCCGCCGCCCAGGTCGATGATGGCTGGTTTGACCGCGAGGAGGCGGAATCGTGGCTTCGCCGTATCGCCCGGGCAAATGAGGTCGAACGCCGCTGGGATGCCGCCGTCAAGACATGGGAGCGCCTTGGCGACGACAAGCGCGCCGAAAGGACCGCCCATCGCGCGGCCAGACGTCTTGAACGAACCGCCCGCAGGGCACCGTCGCCCCGGGAGGCCACCGCGATATACAACCGAATCCTCAATGCATGGTCCGATTACCGCCACCTGGAAAGGGTCCGCGAAGCCCGCGACCGTGCCCACATCCGCTCCCAGGCCATCGCCGTCATACCCCGCGCCCTGATCAAGTCATATCCTGATTTTCTCGCATCCGACGCCCTCGACATGTCCCCCCACCTGGTGGATGGCAGGCGCTCCAACGGCGAGATTGCCCGCGAGGGGGTGTGGCTCCTTCCCTGGGGGGCTTATGTCTATAACGACGAGGACACACGCCGCGACATCGAGGTCCCCCTTCCCCGGGAAAACGTCGACGTGGCGATTGCCCTGCTCATCGAACGCCAGCGTCTGGCAAGCGACCACACCGAACTCAGAAAACCACGGCCAAGGCGCCGAATCCCACTGGAGGTCGAGGCAGGCATCTTCCCGGGCTTCGATGTTTCCCCCGGCCTTGTCCCACTCACACCCGAACAACGCGAGCGCGAACTTTACGAATGAACAAGGGTACCAAGCGAAAAATCAAATTCTTCCTCATACGGACCTTCCTGCTTCCGCTGATCATCCTTGTCATGAAGATCCTCGCACGGACCTGGCGCCTTGACCCCGATGCCGACCCCCAGGTCCAAAAGATGATGGAGGCCGACCGCGCCCTCATGGCCGTCTGTCACGGCTGCTTCCCCACCGTGATCCCCTACAGCATCCTTGCCCGGCGCATGAGGAGGCCGCTGACCCTCATGACAAGCCCGAGCAAGGATGGCCATCTCCTGGACATCGTCGTACGCAGCTTCGGTATAGACGTGGTCAAGGGCTCCTCGGCATCGCGGGCGGTATCCGGTTCCCGGTCATTGATTCAGGCAGTCCGCGACGGGAAACTCGGAATCCTCGCCATCGACGGCCCGCGCGGCCCCCGCGCCGTGCCCAAGCCGGGTTATCTGGCGCTGACCGCCGCCACGGAGGCACGTTTCTTCCTCGTGACCGCGTCGGCGTCGGGCTCCTTCAAGTTCAAGTCATGGGACCGCATGTTCATCCCCCACCCCTTCGCAAGGATCAAAATTCGCGTCGCCGAGCACACCCCCCGTCTACACGAAGGGGAAACCGACGCCGAAGCAATCCTGCGGCTTCAGCAACGAATTCTTTCCGATGCCCGTGAACTCAACTCCCCCATTGCTGTGGGACTTGCCGACGCGCCGGAAACCCGGGAGATCCCCCGCCCATGAGCCTTCGCATCATTTCCGGTGAACGACGTGGTGCGAAGTTGCGCACGCCCGAGGGGTTGGACACACGCCCCCTGCGCGACCGTGTCCGCGAGGCACTTTTCAGCAAGATCCGCCCGCGCCTGCGCAACGCCCGGGTTTTGGACGCCTTCGCCGGGAGCGGCGCCGTGGGGCTTGAGGCCCTGAGCAATGGCGCCGCCCATGTCATCATGGTGGAACCCTCCAAGGTGGCCGGGGCGGTTCTTGAGGAGAATATTCGCAAGTTGCGCTACGAGAGCCGCACCACCCTCCTGCGGGGAAAAAGCCCCGATGTCCTCTCCTCGCTGGCGGCCGATTCACCCCCCATTGACCTGATGTTCCTCATGCCCCCCTATCACTCCGGTCTTTGCGGGTCGGTTTTGACGGCACCCGTCCTTTCCTCCAGACTGGCACCCGATGCCCTGGCGGTCTGCGAGGTTCACCACGAGGAGACTTTCGAAGCTCCCGGCGGCTGGCAGGTGTCCGACGATCGTCTATACGGAATCACCCGCCTGGTGTTCCTGGAGCGGAGCTCCGGGGAGGCGGAAAAATCATAGCGCCGAAAGGGCCTTGGCGCTGACAATCCCCCGCCCGGCAATGTGCAACACCGCCCGGGTTCGATTAAAAGGAGTTAAACGATGAAAAAAATCGCATTCTTGTTCCCCGGCCAGGGCTCCCAGGCAGTCGGCATGGGTGGCGACGCCGCCGAGCGTCTCCCCGGAGGCCGTGGCATTTTTTCCCGCGCCGATGCAGCCCTTGGATACGGTCTTGAAAAGCTTTGTCTGGAGGGACCCGAAGAGGAACTGAAAAAGACCGAGAACACCCAGCCCGCCCTTTACCTGACCAGCGCGATCACCCTTGAAGTCTTGCGGACCGCCGGCCTCGAACCGTGGGCCGTCGCCGGGCATTCCCTCGGCGAATATACAGCCCTCCATGCCGCCGGGGTGTTTGACTTTGAAACCGGCCTCGCCCTCGTTCGCCAGCGCGGACTTGCCTTCGCCGAGGCGGGGCAAAAGGAAGCCGGGGGCATGGCTGCCGTGATTGGGCTTGATGCCGAAAAGGTCGCCGGCGTTTGCGAGGAGGCCGCCATCAAGGGGGGCATCTGCGTCCCCGCCAATCTGAACGAACCGATGCAGACGGTGATTTCCGGGACTCCCGAGACCGTCGACCGTGCCTGCGAAATTGCCAAGGCCCAGGGAGCCAAGCGCGCCCTGCGTCTTCCTGTCAGCGGCGCCTTCCATTCACCGCTCGTTGCATCGGCAGGCGATGTCATGCGCGAGGCGCTCTCCAAGGTGGAACTGGCCGCGCCAAAGGCGATCTTCGTCAACAACGTCGATGCAACGGTCCTGGACGACCCCAAACTGATCAGTGATTCGCTGGTGCGCCAGGTAACAGGGGCCGTGCGCTGGTATGAAAGCGTCGAGAAACTGATGAGCCTGGGAGTGGAAGCCTTCGTCGAGGTTGGCAGCGGCAAGGTCCTTTCCGGTCTGGCACGCCGCGTGGCACGGGAAATTCCGTGCTATACAACCGAGAGCGCCGCATCCATCGACAAGACGCTTTCCGAGCTGACTTGATAGACAACGAATTTCAACCCTGACAAGGAGAAGATCATGGGACAACTGGATGGAAAAGTGGCCATTGTAACAGGCGGTGGCCGTGGAATTGGAAAGGCCATCGCCCTGCGCCTTGCAGGTGAGGGCGCGGCGGTGCTTGTCAATTCCGCCACGGAAAAGTCGTGCGGCGCGGTTGCCGAGGAAATCAAGGCAGCCGGTGGCAAGGCCCTTGCCGTGGCCGGTGACGTCAGCGAGGCGGAAGTGGCCAAGGCCGTCGTCGAGGCCGCCACGAAGGAACTCGGCGGGCTGGACATTCTTGTGAACAACGCCGGGATCACCCGCGATGCGCTCCTCATGCGTCTTAAGGAGGAGCAGTGGGACGAGGTCATGCGCGTCAATCTCAAGAGCGCCTTCCTCCTTTCCCAGGCTGCCATTCGCCCAATGATGAAGAGCCGCTGGGGACGCATCATCAACATCACCAGTATTGTGGGCATCATCGGCAACCCCGGGCAGACGAATTACGCCGCCTCCAAGGCCGCCATGATCGGCTTCACCAAGAGCCTCGCCAAGGAGGTCGCCTCGCGCAATATCCTCGTCAACGCCATCGCACCCGGCTTCATTGAAACCTCCATGACCGATGAATTGAACGCGGAATGGAAGGAAAAGCTCATGGGTGAAATTCCCCAGGCCCGCTTTGGACATGTCGACGACATCGCCGGCCCGGTGCTCTTTCTTTGCTCCGATGCCGCCAACTACATCACCGGGACCACGCTGGAAGTCACCGGCGGAATGGGCATGTAAACCCGAAGTCATCGCCTCCGGACCGGCGCAGCAACTCCTCATTGTTGTATCAGGAGGGAAATAAAAGGCGAAGATCGAGGCGGGCAAGGCAGGAGGGAGGGGAGCGTATTGAAATACGTGACCCGAGCCACCGACCGCAGCCCAACGATGAGATTTGACTTTTGGGACCTCCTGCGGTCCGGGGCATTTTTTCTTGAAGGCATTGGCCCCACTGGCAGTAGGCTTCTGAGCGCGATCCAATCCCGTGGAAGGTGGCACTTCTGATGAGCGATACGCCGGAGAAATCACCGATCCAACTCCTCGACCCCCAATTGCGCCGTATTGCCCTGATTATCGGCGTGATGGTTATCGCGGCGGGGGGCATTCTGGCGCTGACGCTGGTGTGGCCCGTCGTCCAGATGATCGTTCGCTCGCTCATGCCCTTTGTCGTCGGGCTTATTTTCGCATATATCTTCGACCCCATCGTCACCTTCATCCAGGTTCGCCTCCGATTGTCGCGCATTGCAGGGGTGTTGTTCCTCTACCTTTGCTTTATCCTCGCCATTACGGCGTTTTTTGCGCTCCTGCTTCCGATCCTCATCAAGCAGGTCGGTGGTGCCTACCATGGAACAGTGGCGGTGGTGACCTCCCTTCTTGAGAGAAACCCCGAGATCCAGGCCACGTGGGATCGTGTCCGGGAGTGGCTTCGTGAACAGGGCATCGACCTCGACACGATGCTTTTCGATGTTGCCCGAAGCGAGGGCGCACGAACCGCTGCCGCCACCACCGCCATGAGTGGCGCCAAGGTTGTCGGTGCGGCCCTGATATTTTTCTATACAACGGTCACCTCGATCTTTGGCACCGCCGCCTTCCTCGTCTTCGCCGTCCTGGTGAACATTTACCTCCTCGTTGACTTCTCCAAGATCCGCAACCTCATGGAGGTCATGACCCCGGTAGAGCACCACGAACGCTCCTTTGATGTCCTCGCCAAGGTCGATGTCGCCGTGGGGGGATTCATCCGCGGCATGCTCATCTGCTCCCTCCTGGTCGGGGTCATGACCTTTGTCGGGTTGACCGCCCTCGGCATGGGAAGATTCGCGGCCCTCATTGCCGTCATGGCGGCCCTCGGGAACCTCATCCCCTACATGGGAGCGGTCGCCGGGGGTGTTCCCGCCCTGCTATACGTCATCTTTTCCTCAGGCTACGAATCGATGGAGGCCCGCGTTTTCGCCGGGATTGGTGTCCTCGTTCTCACGGCGGTGATCCAGACGGTGGAGAGCCTTTACTTCCAGCCAAAGATCGTCGGCAAAAGTGCCCAGCTCAACCCCATCACGGTGCTTTTCGCCCTTGCAGTCGGGGCGAACTTCGGGCTCCTCGGCATGATTGTCGCCGTGCCGGCCGCGTGTATAGTCAGGGTGCTGCTCAAGGAATTTTACTGGGACAAGCGCGAGTTGGATTGGCGCAAGCGCACCGGCAAGACCGGCCTGTCGGACATGAAGGGAAGAAGTGGCAGGAAAAAACGAAAACGAAAAGAAAAGCCGGTGGAAATACAAACCGACGACTGACCACGCTCAGGCCACCGGTTCCTCCAGGCGGAGGATCGGCAGCACCTCCACTGGCGGCGCGGCAATGGCCACGCCGGGCTGACTGAGGAGCGGCCCAAAAAGCTCGTCCATTTCCTTCAGATACCCCGCCAGGTCAAACCCCTCGATATGCGCCGGGTAGGGCGCCAGATAACCCCGCGCCAGGACCCAAAGCCGCCGGGCGGGCTCGTGATTGCCCCGCTCCCAATGGCAAAGCGCCACCGCCGACTGAATCAGCCCCTTGTAGTAATTCCGAAGGGGCGGCACCTCCATAACCCATACATCCTCAAGGACCTCGTGGGCCTCGAAGAAGTCACGGGCATTGAACAGACGGAAAAACTCCCGGTAACCTTCGGGCCAATCGATTTGCGGATCCATGAAAACTCCAGACTTACGGCGTGGTCGCAGGGTTTCCACCCGCGGAAGTGCAAGTCTTGTAAAAGGTGGCTTGACAGGCAAGCACGAACACGCACAATCCCCGTCCTGACGTGTCGGGGAATGGCGCAATTGGCTAGCGCACCGGCTTTGGGAGCCGGGGGTTCCGGGTTCGAGTCCCGGTTCCCCGACCATTACACGTCAACCCCCCCTTCTCCCACTACTCAACCAACAGATAAACAGACCCCGTGGAATCCATCGTATTCCCTGCGCGGATCAACGCCTCGATCGTGTAGATCCCCTCCTCGGGAATCGCCATGTTCGAGGGAAGCGTCAACGGGAAGGAATTTTGACGGTGCGTGCTCCCCGCCCAGCCCGACTGCCCCCTGCTGGCGAACATCTGGCCGTTGATATTCAACGCGGCACGGGAAATCGAAAGCGCATCGGCGCCGGATTCATACTTGAAGATCACCGTGAACTCCCGACCACCGTCAGCATGGGCCGTGATATCAAACTCCACCGGCGAAAAATCATGGGTGACCGTTTCCGGCGACCAGCCACCAATACGAACAAGGCGCGGGTTTCGATAGACATCTATAACAACGACCGCCTCCTCACCGGGAGCAATCGAGACCTCCTCCGACTCCCCCGCCCACATGGAATCCTCGGATTGAAACCTAAAGACCAGATCACCAGTGGGCACGATGGGGATTCGCACTTCCTCTCCAGTGGCTTGATAATTACCACCGGTATCATCCGATTCGTGCTCCCCGTGGATGCGAATATTTCCCCGCTGAAAGTCCGAGGGTTCGGGAAAAACCAGCCCGATGATCGCGCTTGCCGTCTCAAAATCGAAGTCCATCTCCTGATGTGAGGGGGTCTGCGGAATGTCTATTTCCTTGTAGGAAATTGCATGTGCCCACATCCCCCTGCGGGAAACAAGGACATTGTTTAACCCGGGGCGGGCAAACATCGCATACCCACCTTCAACATCGGAAACATGGCCGGGTCCCATGGGTTGTGAGGAATCGTCGACCTTATCCAGATAAAACCACCGTGGTCCATCTTGGGTAAAATCTGTCGTGAGGGGTCTTCCGTTGAAGTGGGCAGTTCCCGAAAGATGAACAAAATCCACCAGGTCGAAATCCAATCTGATCTGTTGGGAATCATCACCATCGGCTTCCACCCTCCCCTGCAATGTATGAGTCGCATGATTGTGGGTAAGGGTGGCATTGAAAGAACCAACTTCATCGAGGGGAATCTCATACTCTCCGTTTTCATCGATGACCCCCGTCGGAATTTCACTGACCTGCATTCCCCCTTGGTGCGTCCAAGTGACGCGGACCTGATCCCCCGCGAGGGAGACACCACCAGGCCCGGTGACCGATCCGTATAGACGGTTGCCCGGCACCATGGCGATGTTGAACTGCCCCTCCGGATCATCGGGGTCCAGTAATACCTCGAGATCGCGTTGTGTGGCGAACCCCCGTTTTTCCACAACGATGTACTGGGTCGTCCCCACGGGAATACCATCAAATGCGTAAAGGCCGTCCCCATCAGATTTGGTGGTCGCCATCTGCCGCCCCGGGTGATGCCCTCCAAAGGGCTGGGTCATGACACGTCCCGATTGATCCACCGTGGGTCCGGGGTAAACGGAAATTTTAGCCCCTTCAATGGCGCTTCCATCGCCGTCCGAGTAGACACGCCCCTGAAGCGATCCGGAGGGAAGAAGCTCCACGGTTACGGAAATCGATGTCTCCCCTTCCGCAATGACAAAATCCGTTTCCCCCTGACGGAGGGAGGCACTTCCAAGGGCATCCCGGCGCACATGCGCTGTATACTCACCAGGCCGCTGGACATGGGTGACGATGGGCTCGGTACCGCGGTGCTGATTGTTAACGTGTGTCCATGAACCACGCGTTAGTACGGAGTAGAAGGGATCGCGAACGGGGTTGCCTGTTTCCCCGTCGACGGCGTGAATGGTCACCTCAATCGCCCGTTCAAGGGTAAACTCGAGGGGGCTTTCCGGCTGGGCGGAATCAAAAGTGAGGGACGTGGGAATATATCCACTGGAGGAGATGGAAATTCTCTGGTATCGGCCTCCCGATTCCGGTGCGGGAATTTGGGTTCTTCCCTGGGGATTATTCACTTGTTGATTGGAGTGCGATTGGCGGCCACGCTGGTCGATCTGTTGCATGCCAACTCCGTATCGCTCCACGGGAGTACCATCGGCATCAGTCACACGAATTTCAAGGAGATCACGGGGCTCGAGGTCGATCTCAAGGGTGTCAAAAAACTCACCGGCCTCCAGGGTTACCTCGATAATTTCAGTAAATTTCCAGGGAAGTTCCATTGGTATGCGGAGCTGTACATTGTGGACGACTTCCGGTTCTATGTTCTCGATAAGGAGGTAACCGCGCTCATTGAATTGTCTATTCCATTGCTGTCCCATGTGACTGCCACCGGATTCCGCCGGGACAACCCGACCACTGATTTCCACCATCTCCTCCGGACTTGGTCCATTCAGCTGAATCCCAATGGAGGCAGTATCAGCGACAACGAGATCGTGGGTGGAACCCGGCTCAATCTCATCCAGGTTTATTTGAAAACGTCGCTGGGAATGATCGGCACTTATTGACACATGAGCGGTGCCTTCCAGGACAACATGGACGGATGCAATCCCATCTTCGTCGGTCTCATAATTTCTTCCGGAGAAGTGGAAACTTTGTCCGGGAATCGGCTCCCCTTCCTCGGCCTTCAGGAGTCGCAGATAAAACTGCCCGGTGGCACGGGCGTATAGATTGATGGGATCGTTCGCCAGGGTATGATTTATATGTGTAGTCACCCGGGAAATATACTGTTTCATTGTCTCGGTGCGAATCTGATAACCTTCCGGGGCCTCCATGGTATAATTGCCCGTATTGCTCGTCAGCGGAATCAGGAAGGAAAACTCACCGTCGTGCCCGCTTATGGCATCCGGTTTTTCTTCTCTATGGAAATGTTGCCTCATGGCCATGAACTTCACGCCGGGAAACCCCTCGCCTGTTTCCTCCTTGGTGACACGGCCATGGATCCGGTAGGTGGGTGGCAAACGCAGGTCAACCTCGATGGTTTCACCGTAAATGGGGCTGTAATGGGTGTGTGCTTCGTGATGACTCCCTTCCGGCGGCCGGGAGACATGGGCGCTTACCATGTTGGATGGACTATTCCTGATGACCAGCTCCCAGTAACCCTCGGAATTCGTCGTCGTTTTGGGTGCCGGGGCCTGGTTACTGGCTCCTGAAAAGACGGGGACAAAATGGGTGATCGTGGCATTCGGAACCGGCTTTCCCCCCGCATCGCGGAGGGTGCCGAAGAGGGTGTACTTGTTTTCCGCGACGGTGATGGTGACGTTCGTGTCACCTGCCATCGCCGTTACCTGTTCCCTTTGCCTATACACCTGGTCGGCAGCCATCACCCGGTATTCCAAACCCTGCTCAACATTTTCCAGGGCGAAAGCGCCGTCCTCATCGGTCTTCCCTTGAGCAAATGACCGTGGCTTCCCCTGTTGTGGGCGATCGATCTGGGACGCATGGACGCGGATGGAACCAATCGGCTTGCCGTCGGGAGTGACAACGCGTCCGCTGATTGTTTCCGATTCCCCAAGTTCGTAGTCCCGTTTGATTTTTTCCCCGGTGACGGGAACCATATCCACCAGCGTGGCGTATCCGCTGGCCTTGACGGTGACCATGCTCGATTCTCCAAAATAGGGCGAATCATAACGAAATAGTGTCAATGTATAGAACCCATCCCCGTCCGACTCGGTGCGCTGCTCCGAGTACCGCGGCAATGGGAACTCAACCCCCATCTCCTCAAGGTTGCGCGTGCCAATGGAGACGCCGGAAATGCCCTCGCCCGTGGCCCGGTCGGTAACACGACCAGAGACTTCGACTTCGCCGATGATCTCGACATCGGAAAAGTCCGGCATGACAAATTCCGGCGGGGTGTCATCCATGGGGACTGCGGGTGCAGCAACCTCCTCCGCTGGAGGGTCCTCCCCGGGAACGGTGGCCTCCAACTGTTCGATGGCGTCATCAGGGATGGATCGGAGGTGCTCCATCACGACAGATTCCATTCCCAGCCGGGGCGGTTCCTCGGTAGATGTTGGCTCCTTCGCCGATGGCAGGAGCAGCACCCCCACGACGATTCCCGCCGCGATGGCAGCGAGCGAAATCGCCACGTAAAATGATGGTTTATTCCAAATCGAAGCCAATGGGTCACCCCCGGAGTAGAACTCGTTGGAAAATTAATGCACCACGAACGCCCATGCAAGAGGGAATGGCCACTCAGGTCAATGTCATGATTTTGTCGACAATGGGGTCGAGAAGGAGCCATCCCTCGGGAGTAAGCTGCAGCCGCTCCCCGTCCGCCACGACCCAGCGTTGGCGTTCCTCCCCATCAAGGGTTTCCAGCCACCGGACGCATGCACCATGAAGGTCCGGGTCCGACATGCGGGAAATACCGTCGGACCGACGAAGCCGCGTGTATATACGCTCGGCAAGGAGCACATCCGCCGGGGGGTCATCCAAGGGGGCGCCCGGCAGGACTCCCCGTCCGATGGCTCCGTTCCAGGCGTCTATATCATCCGGATTGGCCCACCGGTTGTTGCCAAGGTTTCCATGGGCACCCGGGCCGAGGGGTAGAACATCCGCCCCCGTCCAGTAGCGTTGGTTGTGGACGCTTCGGCTTTCGGGAAGGGCGTAATTGCTGACTTCGTAATGCTCGAACCCATGATCGCGCAGAAACTCCGAGGCGCCGAGGAACATGTCGGCCTCCAGGTCCTCCGGGGCCGTTGCGAGCCGTCCCCCTGCAAGGTGGCGGTGAAAGGGGGTCCCCTCGTGCCATGTCAGGCCGTATAGACTGATATGCCTGGGAACGAGGCCCACGGCCTGGCGCAGATTGTCCATCCATGCTTCCATGGTTTGCCCCGGCAGGGCGAACATCAGGTCGATGGAGTAATTTGAAATTCCCGCGCCCCGGGCATTTTCCACGGCCCTGTGGATTGTTTCCGGGGCGTGAAGGCGCTCCAGCAACTCCAGATCCCCGGCATGAAACGACTGGACACCGATGCTGAGGCGATTGACCCCGGCGTCCTGCCATTGACGGCACCGGGCGGCGGTCAGGTTTTCGGGATTGGCCTCCAGCGTCACCTCCAGGGAGTCCTCCCGATGGGGGAATTCGGAAAAAACCTGGTCAAGGAAACGGCGAAATCGCCCCGGGTGGAGGGTGCTCGGCGTTCCCCCTCCAAAATAGACCGTTGCCAGTTTTCTCTCGCGAAGGTGGGGGTGGCGGGCCAGCAGCAATCGCAGTTCCGCCGCCACGGTCTCCAGAAACCCGAGGCGCAGGGAGGCGGGGCGGTCCCTCAATTCGAACTTGTAGAAGTCACAATACGGGCATGCGTGGCGACAGAAGGGAACATGTATATACAGTCCGATGGTCTTCACGGGTTGTTCTTCGACTGGCGAAGGGCCTCGATCGCCTCGCGGTGGATGTGGTCGCGGTTGGAATCCGTTTCCGGCGTGAGTTCCAGCACACGGAGGAGATCCTTTGCCCCGTCCCCGAAGCGCCGCATTCTCAGGCGGAGAATTCCCCGATTGAGAAGATCCTCAGCGTCATCCGGATCCAACTCCAGCGCCCACTCCAACGTGTCAAAAATCTGGGAAGCGCGCCCTTCCTGGGAGAAGCTCACCATGAGGTTTTTCAACATGCGCTTGATGATCAACCGGGGCGGGGCGGCATTGAAGATGGGTAGAAGCAGGTCGGGGTTCAGGTTGAGGCCGCCGGAAATTTCCGCCATGTACTCCTCCACCGACACAATGCGGCAGTGGTTGAACGGGTCCACCACCCATTCGCGCCCATCGGCCCTGGTACCGACAACAAAATGGCGGGGCGCGGCCACACCCCACATCGACAGCCCGGCGTGGCGGGCCGCTTCGATGAGGACGATCGCCAGGGTGATGGGAAGGCCGGAACGATTCGCGAGGACATGGAGGATGCTGCTGTTGGCCGGGTCGTGGTAGCTGTCGGTGTCACCGCGAAAACCGAGATCCGTGGAAAAGTAGCGGCAAAATTTCTCCAACTGGGCCAGCTCGCTTTCCGTATGGAGGGAATCGGCGGACTCGCCAAAGCGCCTCCCGTAACCACGGACCGCATCCCGCGCATTCTCGCGCCAGGCCGGATTGGTCGGTTCGTCGACAAGGAGGGAAACCTGAAGCGCCGTCTCGAAAAGAAAACCCGGGTTGTCACCCTGGCGGAGAAGATCGCGAAATGTCTGGAAGGAATCGTTCATCGACGGCCGGCATTCTGGGGATGGGCGTGCCCGGGGCACCTCCGTCAGAGCCTAGGGACCGGAAGGGACGAAAGTCAACGGGGGTGCCACCCAATCAGGCAATTGACGGCACGGAGTCTCCTCGGGGATGGTTCACGAGGGCTCGCGGAGGCCCAACCTGATGACCGAGACGGCCCGAAAAAAGCGGAACGAACGGATGGCCGAACCCACCGCCAACAACCGCCCCCTGGTTCTTGCCGGGGCGCTCCTTGCATTGCTTGCGGTGACCCTTGTCTATCCATCCCTGGCCTGGCCCCTTCATGGGTTCCTGGCCGGTGGTGGCTTTCTCGCCATTCTTCTCCTTTCCGTCGCCACCCTCCGCCGCCAACCCGTCACCATGGACTCATGGGCCCTCCTCTCTATCGCCCTCCTTGCCATCTGGGGGATCTATCGGGCCGTGGGCGGTTGGCTCGCCCCCTACCTTCCCCCCGCGACGGGGCTTGCCGTCACCTCACTCCTCGCAGCCATTGTCTATACATGCGGTGTCATCCTTTCCCGGTGCGACCCGGTCGGTGTTCCCCGCATGGTTGCCGGTGCACTCCTTCTCGCGACCGTCACCATGTCCCTTCATGCCTTCTGGCAGGTCCATGGCCCGGCCGGCCTTCCCGGAACATTCAGGTCGATGGAGGCAAGCCTGCTGGCGAACATGGCGGCGGATGAACCCATGCGCGAGGGGCTCCTTCATGCCGTCCGTGAGGGACGCGCCTCCTCCACCCTTGGCGCCCCGAACATCTTTGGTTCCCTCTGTGTCGTGGGAATCCTCCTTGGCACGGCGGTCCTCTTCGGCGCATCGGGGAGGTTCCGAATCATCGGCGCTGTGGCAATGCTTCTTTGCGGCGGTGCCCTTGTCCTGAGTGGTTCGCGGGGGGGTGTTGTGGCCACGCTTGGTGGGATGGGGATCCTCGCCGCACTTCTGGCGGCATGGCGCTGGGGAGGCACCCGTGTCTATCAGGGAGTTGCCATCGGATTGTCGGCGCTGACACTCGTGGTGGTGCTTGTGCTCGTGGCGCTCTTCTCCCTCGACACACCATCAAGCCGCTGGATGGGAAGCTCCGGTCTCGGACAGCGGATGTATTACTGGCAAACGGCATTCGCCGCATGGGCGGACGCCCCGTGGTTCGGCCACGGTACGGGATCCTACGGCATCACCTACCTTTTGTATAGACAACCGGGTTCCAACGAGACGCAGCATTCCCACAGCTGGTTCTTTGATTCCCTCGCCGAGGGGGGGCTTTTCGGCACGCTGCTGCTCCTCGTCTTCCTCGCGGTGGTGGCCATCAGGGCCACGGCGCTGATCCACCGTGCAGCCATCAGCAGGGAGATGTCGCGGCTGCACTTTTCACTGTGCACCGGCCTTGTGGCCGCCGGATTGGCTGTGTGGATCCACGGCCTGGCGGAATATACAATGGCATACCGCGAGACCGCGCTGGTCGCCTTCCTCGCCCTTGGGGTCGGCACTGGAAGTCTGGTGCCGCCCCGCACATGGCGAATCATCGCCGAAGGGAAGTCCTTCCTCGTCGTGACCATATTTGGCGTGTTCCTCCTCGCCTTTTCCGCGTACTGGCTTCGCACCGACTGGCGCATCCAGGGGGCCGGCGAAATTCGTCGTGTCGCCATTTCCCTCTGGGGTGACCCCTCGCAACGGGAGGAAATCAGTCGCCTCCTCAACCAGTCCATCCGCCAGGCACCGGAGGACGCCGCTGGGTGGGAAACGCGGGGCATGTTCCGCCAGGGCCGGGGGGATGGCCGCGCGCTTTCCGACTTTGAGGAGGCCGCCGAACGGAACCCCCGATCGGCAAGGCTCCAGGAGCGTCTATCCATCTATCACGAGGGCCGTGGTACCATCGACCAGGCGATTTACTTCCAGCGCCGCGCCGTTCAGCTCCATCCCCTTGCCGTCAGCCACCGCGTGCGTCTGGCGGAACTGCTTCTGGAAAGCGGTGAATTCGACGAGGCCGAGGAGGTGTGGCTTGCCACGTTGGGAATGCACATGCCATCGGCAAGCGTCCTGGAAAACTGGGAGCGTGTTGGTCTGTCGCTCGGGTACGAGCAGCAACTTATTGAGGAATGATGGGCGGGGCTTCGTTGAAGGTTGGATAGACACCCTGGGACACGGAAAGAAGGACCTCCGCGACGATCCCGGCGGTCTTGTCCCAGGAATACTGCCGCGCCGCGATTCGTCCCCTTTCCAACTTCAAGTTGACGGATTCCCCACCGGACAAGGCCTCGCGCAGGGCGGCGTCAAAGGACTCGGGCCAGTCAGGATCGAAGGGGAAACCCGCCCCGGCGGCAATTTCCTTCATCGGCGACAGATTCGCGTGCACAACCGGCGTCCCCATGGCCATGGCCTCCAGGATGGGAAATCCAAAACCCTCGGCAACGCTTGGATAGACAAGCGCCCGGGCATGTTTGTATAGACAGGCCACTTCGTGGGGCTGCAGGTGCGGGGCAACGACCAGGCGGCGCGGATCAAATCCGCACTTCGCCGCGATGGCCCTCAGTTTCTCGCTGTCCCCATTGGTTCCCGCGCAAACAAGCACGTGGTCGGCCCATTCCCCGGACGCAAGCCGCCGGAACAGGAAGGGCCAGTTCTTGTGATTTTTCACGATTCCCGCCGCAAGAAGGCACGGACGACCGTCGAGGCTCTCCAGTGCGGGAAGATCCACGGCGCCCTCCAGATGGCCACCCACCTCCCCCGGACCAAGGGACGTGAGGAGCACCTTTTCAGGCGGAAAACGATGGAGGGTTTGCAGCTGCGTCTTTACGTGGCGCGTCGTGACCAGCGTATAGACAGCCCGCCTGCGCAGTGCCGCCAGGTGAAGCCTCATGAAGGTTGGCGTTCCCCGCCGTGGGGGATGCGTCAGGTGGAGGAGGTCCTGAACATGGCACACCAGCGGCACCGGGGGGCGCAGGCAGGTGGCGTAATGGGGGGAATACCATGCCGTGACACCCCGCGGCAGGGACGGCGGAAGGAGGGCGGCAGCTGC
>JAFIGB010000267.1 GCA_020831705.1 Candidatus Sumerlaeia bacterium
CTCGAGGAGCAGCCCGCAAGAAACCCCGCCGTCTGGATGTTCCCCGCGCTGGACCTCGATGAGTTGCTGGCGAAACGAGTCGATTCCGCAACACGTCCAAAATCGCCGCGAAGGGGGTACCATGTTCCTGCTTTACCCGAACCTGATCCTCATGACTGCCTGTGGTTGGTGTTCTGCAATCCCACTTCCTGCTGGTCAAAGTCCCTTTCCTGGCGCTCACGAAGCCAGTTGTACAGGTCGTGGAAGGTATCAAGACGCTGAATCCTGTCGGTCGGCTCGGGGGCGCCGGCACCGCCCGTGATAATCGGTGTCGAGTCTGGGGTTAATGTGGAGAGCTCCTCCAGATACCGACTGGAAGAACGCTCGGTGACGCTGCTGGAAATCGAGATGCAAATACCCCCGATGGCTTCGGTGGTGTCATGGGCCGCGGCAAGGTCGGCAACCGGGGTTTCGCACCCCAGATAGACAACCCGGTGACGGGTACTGGCAACAACAACGGCACTCATGAGGAGTGCCCCCCGGTGGCGGTCCTTTGGAAGGCCGGCCACAATCATCGGTGGGTAGATCGACTCGTTATTGAGCGCGCGCCAACGGGAGGCGAGGAAGTCACACAGTTTCTCGGACGCGAAATGCTCGTTGGCAACATCAACACAACCGGTTTGCCAGCAGTCGCCCAGTTCACGCATGAAGGGGACGGCCATGCGGGTGATGAAATGAATCGGGCCAAGCATGTTCCATCCGTCGAGGAACTCACGGTCGAGCCGGTAATCGTCGAAGCTGCGGGCAGCCATGATCCACTGGTGAATGCGGTCGGAGGCGGATCCACTCCCGACGGGATCACCGGGATGCTGATCGGAGACGCCGGGATGAAGAGAATCGATCAGGGAATTGATTTCATTGATTTCAAGGTTGGCGACTTCACTGGGACGAATGCCAAGACTCATGGCTCGGGAGACAGCACGAAGACGAGCCACTTCATCATAGGAGTATCGACGGTGACCGGAGCTACGCCGGTGGCTCTTTGGCGCTCCGTATCGACGTTCCCACATGCGCAAACTGTGAATGCTGATGCCGGTCGCCCGTGAAAGCGCGCCGATGCTTAGCCCATCTTGCTCTTCACCCATGATTCAGCCCTTTCTCTTCGTATCGTCCTAATTTTACCTTGTGCGGACCAAGACATTTATTGATGCGGGTCGCTCGCAATGTCCTCCGGGTATCTTTCTCCAGGATGAGCTGAATGCGATGATGTTGAAGATTCTGAGGGGAAACCACATCAACCCGGGTCATCAAGCATTTGGGGCGAACATTTGGACCGTCAACAGGAAAGCCGACAACCAAAGTCCACCATCGCTGCCGCACAAGGAAGGATTCTTGCAGCTGTCAGGAATTTACCGCAACTGGATTTTGGAGGGTCTCGGCTGCCTTCCGACCTGAATAGAGGGCACCATTGATGGAGGCAGTATCCCGGTAATCCCCTGCAAGCAGCAGGCCGGGCTTGATTTCCGAGGGGCACATCCGCTCCTCCCGGAATCCGGGCAGTTGCATCGGTTGCCCATGGGCGATTGTGTAGGTCTTGAGGTGCTCCCACCCCTGGACCTTCCGGCCGAACCAGTGGCGAAGTTGTTTTTCCACCATCCCAAGGGTTTCCCCCGACCCCTTACTCCCCTCAAGAACAGTCACCGAAACGAGATGCCTGCCTGCGGGTGCGTAGGCCGGGGAGACCTTACTCATGATGGCCAAATTGTTGATCGGGCCTTTTCCGTCGCCATTGAGCACCAACCAGCGGCCGATTTTGGCAGGAACATCATCAGCGGCGAAGTAGAAACAGTGAACTGGTCGGGAGCCAGGATCACATACAAGACCACCGGTCAGGCGGTGCGCGACAGGAGCCTCCGTGGCGAGGATCACCGTTTCCGCCGTCAAGGTTTCGCCCCCATCCAATTTAACCTTCCCGGGCTTTACCTTCACAGCGGGGCAATTACATCGGAGGGTGCCGGGGGCGAGCTTGGCAGCGAGTTGCCTGGGGATTTCCTCCATCCCACGCTCGGGGATTGCGGTTCTTCCCCTCGCCAGCATCCGGAAGACAAAATCCAGCATCCGCGAGGAGGTTTCCAGTTTCCTGTCGAGAAAGATTCCACCCAGAAAAGGCCGAAAGAAACGATCGATCATGTCATCGGAGAACCCAACACGATGCAGGCGCTCCAGTGTGGTGAACTCGTGGCGGTCGAAGACTGCCTGAAGCGGCCCCTGACACGCCCGCGCCGTCAACTCGACCATCCGGAGCCGGTCCAGCAAGGTTCCGATGGGATTCATCATCGTTTCCGGAATCGCAGTTGGACGCCGAAGCGGGTCGGCCATCCGATGTACCTTCCGACCGCACCGAATGAGGGCGCCCGATTCGAAGTACCGAAATTTCAGCGCTTCGTAATCGAGGTAGCGCCTTCCCTGTGGATAGGCTTCGAAGTAAACCTGAAAACCGTGGTCGAGGAGAAAACCATCCACCTGGTCGGTCTTCACCCTGCCACCGGGACGATCACTGGCCTCAATGAGCAGGACATCACGACCTGCTTTTAGGAGTTCTGTGGCAGCCGCCAGGCCGGAAAGCCCGGCACCTACAATGATGACTTCATGGTCTTTCACGGATGTGGGGACACCTTTTGATCCGGTCGGGGAAGCGGCCACGTCAAACAGCGCAGGAAACTTCCTCCAGGCCGGGATTGTCTGCGGCGGTCTTGTGTCGATGTGCCGCGATGACTCGATTCCCTTTTACCAGAAAAGTACCCGGCATTTGAAAGGTATTTCCATGGGGGATGCCGATAAAATGTCCCTCATCAAGGAGAATCCTGAATCCGCGCCGCCAAACGTCGAGATTAAATAACTGACCGGGGGTTGCCATCCCAAGATCGAGGGCCTTGTAAAGCTTTCGGGCAGGATCGCTGATCCGGTCGAGATCTTCCAGCCCATATTGACCAAAGAACGCACTTCCCTGCTTTTCCGTCCCCATGTGCACGAGGACAATCCTCACGCCCTTTGCCTCGATGGCTTCCCGCTTTTCCGCCACTCTGGCGAGTGTTTCGCGGCAAAAAAGACATCCCGAGTGTCGCAACAACACCAGCATGACAGGCTGGGCCTTCGTCAGGGAAATCAATGGGGTACCGTGTTGGTTACGAAATGACCCCAGAAGGTCGCTTGGTAATTCAGTCTGCATGTCTTGTCGAGTTTCCGTGTCCATAATTGAGCCTCCTTTCGGCCACAATTGAGACACCGTCAAGATCCGGGCCGCCCGAGTTGGTGACGAAGCGCCCCCTCCAGACTTGGGTGGGTGAAGACATAACCGTTCTCCTGCGCCTTCGTTGGAAAGGCCCGACAGGACGCCAGAAAGACTTCCTCGCCCATTCCCCCGGGGATCATCTTCAGCACAAAGGCGGGAACTGGGGGACCCACAGGGCGGCGAAGAACCCGCGCCAGGGTCCGTGTGAACTCCCGGTTGGAGACCGCACCCGGCGCCACGGCATTGAAGGGCCCGGAAAGGGTTTCTGTTGCAAGGGCGTGATGAATCAATCCCACAAGGTCATCAACGGCAATCCAGCTCATGTATTGATTGCCGCTTCCCAGTCGGCCACCAAGCCCCAGACTGAAGGGGGTCTTCATCGTGGCGAGGGCACCACCCCGGGCGCTGAGGACGATGCCAATGCGGGGGTGAACCACCCGGATTCCAGCATCAGCCGCTGGCTTGGCGGCCTCCTCCCATGCCTCGGCAGTCTCGGCCAGAAAGCCACTCCCCCGCCGTGCCGATTCATCCAGTTTTGCAGGGCCAACATCCCCATAATACCCGATCGCGGATGCGGAGACAAATACCTTCGGGGGATTTTTGAGACGCGCCAGTGCCTTGGCAAGATTTCCCGTTCCGACGACGCGGCTTTCACGGATCGCCTTCTTCTTTGCAGCCGTCCATGGCCCAAGGATGCTTTCCCCCGCCAGGTGAATAACGGCGTCGAAGCCTTCCAGATGCTCGAGATACTTGTCGGAAAAACCCGAGGAGGGATTCCAGCTCAACGAGTTTTCTCCAACCTTGACCTCCGGACCACGTCGCAGGGGAACGACATGATGTCCCCCCGACTCGAGGAATGGCCGAAGAATTCCCCCCACCAATCCGGTGGATCCGCTCATCAGAATTTTCATCGGTTTAAGCCTCGCGTTGTGATGGGCCTCGATTGCCTGACGGGTCATGACCGTCCGGTAGGCAAACATCGCCCGGATTTTTTCCTTCACCATAAGAGCATGGGCAGGGGCGCTCAATGGGGCGAGGGGAAGTTGATATTCCACCTCGTCAAGGAGACGACACCCGCCTCCATCGTCCACGAAAGCGTGCCGATGTTTCCACAGGGAAAAGGGGCCGCTGACCTGCTCGTCGCAAAACTGCTCCCCTGCCCTGAAGTCATAATGCCGAGCATGCCATTTTTGCCAGACCGTGGGAGCAAGGCGCACCCTGAATATCAATTCCCCACCATCCTGAATTCCGCCCGATCGCTTCACGACTTCAAGCACCTCCCATGGCGGGGCGAGGCATTCGAATGCCCCCGGCTGCTCATGCCAGGCGAAGGCCACTTCACGGGGGACCGCGATATACGTTTTGCGACGGAAGGTGTGGGTCATGGTGTGATCAAGATTCCTTGAGGGGGGGGGTCTGGAAACGACTGGTTCTATGGGGAGCAAAAGAGGTTCCCCGACGAATGGGACAAAAAAGCCCCCCGAAAACCACAAGGGACGGGGGGCTGAATGATATACTTTTTCACCTGGTTTGGCGAGGGAATTACTTCTTGTAGGAGGCAACGAGCTCGTTCTCGTCCAGCCCTTCAACGCCAATGGACTCGAAAAGCCACGAGGAAAGGTAACGCTCGGTGTAGGAGGGAGCGATGGCAACGACGAGCTTGCCCTTGTTTTCGGGGCGCTTGGCCACCTCGATGGCGGCAAGAGCAATGGCACCCGTGCTGATTCCCACGGGGATGCCTTCCTCGCGAGCAATCCGAAGGCCGAGTTCCCTGGTTGCCTCCTCGTCGACCTGAATGACCTCGTCAATGAGCTTGGTGTCGAGAACCCCGGGGACAAATCCCGCACCGATGCCCTGAATACGGTGGGGACCGGGGGAGCCGCCGCTGAGGACGGGGGACTTGTTGGGTTCAACGGCGACGGCCTTGAACTCCGGCTTGCGCTTCTTGATGACGCGGGAAACGCCGGTAAGCGTGCCGCCGGTTCCAATACCGCTGACCAAAAAGTCGATCTTGCCATCGGTGTCGTTCCAAAGCTCTTCCGCGGTGGTCTTTTCGTGGATGGCAGGATTGGCGGGGTTTTCAAACTGCTGGGGAATAAAGCTGTTGGGGATTTTCGCGGCCAATTCCTCGGCCTTGGCAACGGCTCCCTTCATTCCCTTGGGGGCTTCAGTGAGGACGAGCTTGGCCCCAAGAATCTTGAGGAGCTTGCGGCGCTCAAGACTCATCGACTCGGGCATGGTCAGGATCAGGTCGTAACCCTTTGCCGCTGCGACAAAGGCAAGGCCGACGCCGGTATTACCGCTCGTGGGCTCGATGAGGACGCTCTTGCCCGGGGTGATCTTTCCTGCTGCCTCGGCCGCTTCGATCATGGCGAGACCAATGCGGTCCTTCACCGAGCCGAGGGGGTTGAAGAATTCGCACTTCAGGTAGACATCGGCCTGAAGCCCGAGGCCCTTCGTAACCTTGTTCAACCGAATGAGGGGTGTGTTTCCGATTGTTTCGGTGATGCTGTTGAAAAGGCGCGCCATGAGAAACTCCTTTGAATTGGAACGTGGGTCCGGATGGCCCAAAAACACCACCCTACCCAATCTATGGACTATAGGATGCAAAAAACCAGCCAAACATTTCAAGTCTCATCCACCGAAATTGAGCCCACCGGGAGACGATGAATAGAGTCAGCCGGTACCCGTTCCGTCAAACGAAGGAGAAGCCTGGTTAAGATGTCGACTTGGGGTTCAGGTAAACTGAGTAGATCAGTGGAGGTGCGGGAACGATATTGTCAACGCCGGGACTTACGATCAAATATAGAACATCACGTCGCCCTGCTTGTCCTGACGAAGCTGATCACGGCGTTGGAGCATGTCGGCGAGGGTGAGGCGGTCGAGGACATCGGAAAGGGCGTCGCGGGCATCACGCATCACCGAGCGGATCCCGCAGGTTTCCGGGTCGGTGCATTCCTCGCACGGCAACGGGGCGGTCGCGCTGGCACAACGGAACGGGGCAAGGGGGCCGTCGATGGTGCGAACGATCGCGCCTACGGTGATCTCTGCGGGGGACCGGGCGAGCATATATCCCCCGCCCTTCCCCTTCTTGCTTTCCAGGTGTCCCGCATTTTTGAGGTCGAGAAGGATCAGCTCGAGGAACTTTTTGGGCAACTCCTCGGCGCTGGCAATGTCCATGATCAGTCGCGGGCCGCGCTGGTAATATTCGGCAAGATGCTGACAGGCGATAAGTGCATACTTGGCTTTTCTCGAGAGCACGGCGATATAATCTCCTGATCCAATCGATCAACTGGGGTAAAGGTGCCATGGCCGGGGCGGCACCACGCAAGGCTTTTTCTCGGAAGCCTGTCCACCGCTGCTCCACGGCTCATTTCCGCCAACTTCCTTTGACCACGCCTGTCCTGCAGCGGTACGGATGTTGCCCTGTTTGGTGATGCGGAGTCGCTTCACCCAACTCCGTTACTGCCCATGCACCCCTCCAAGGTTCCTCCAAAGATGGATCAATCCCACCGCATCACCGCTGAAAAAGCCATTGAGGACATTCGCCAGGGGCGAATGGTCATCGTGGTGGATGATGAAAACCGGGAAAATGAGGGGGATTTTATCCTCGCAGCCTCCCATTGCACACCCGAGAAGGTCAATTTTCTCCTCAAGCATGCCCGGGGAATGATCTGT
>JAFIGB010000488.1 GCA_020831705.1 Candidatus Sumerlaeia bacterium
ATGAAACTGAAGTAAATGAATATAAGCTTTTAGAATTGAGTGAATTGTTTTTAGATTTTCAAGATGAGCCAAAAGTTTTGGAAATAAAACTACACCAAAAGGCTCACGAACTTTTAAAAGAAAACAAAAAAGAAGAAGCTTGGAAAACACTTCTAGCTTTTAACAACTAAAATATTTTGTTGAATCTAATCATAAAAAAAACCGATGAAGTTTTCTTCATCGTATCCCCCCGACTAAGTACAATATTGTAAAAATATAGAGAACAGATGACCTTTGCATAAAAAACAAATGCAATGAGTTTATTTGGTTTAGAGGAAAGCACTAAGATATTTTTGTATGCCCAGCCAACCGATATGCGAAAGGGTTTTGATGGTTTATATGGTTTGGTATTAAATGAGATGGAATTAGATCCACTTCAGGGATATTTGTTTGTATTTATCAATACACGTCGAACACAAATGAAAGTTTTACATTGGAATAATGATGGCTTAGCTCTTTTCCATAAACGTTTAGAGCGAGGTACATTCAAGCGTCCTACGGCAAGATTACAAGTCCCAAATAGTGAGCTTACAAAGGAAGAACTATACATGATATTACGAGGAATAGATTTTGAAAAAACCAAGAAAAGGAGGCGTTATTTAATAACATAAAATTGTGAATTATTTCCTCATGAAAAGCTTGTAAAACATGGGGTTTAGCTGTATTTTTACAGTATGGATTTAGACTTAGAAAAGTTATCAAAAAAAGACTTACTTCAAGAAATATTGAAGTTAAAATCGTTGTCTAAAAACCAGGAGCAAACCATCCAATATCAAGAACGAACCATTCAGAGTAAAGAACAAACCATTCAGGTTAAAGAACAAACTATTCAGGTTAAAGAGCAAGCAATCCAAAGTAAAGAACGAGTTGTTCAGAGCAAAGAACAAATTATTCTGAATAAAGAGCAAATTATCAAGGAAAGCGAGCAGGCACTTGAACAGCATCGATCGGAGGTAAAATGGCTTAATTATCAATTAGCCCAACTAAAGCGTATGTTGTTTGGTAGTAAGCGAGAGCGTTTTGAAGGTAATAAAGACCAAACAAAAATAGAGTTTGAAGACTATGCTAATCAAGAAGAGCAGCAAGACGAAACTTCTGTAAAGGAAAAAATTAGCTACGAACGACCAAAGCCTACTAAAAAACACAATGGTCGTAATCGTATTCCAGAACACTTAACTGTTGTAGAACAAGTAATAGAGCCAGAAGAAGACACAACCAACATGAAGAAAATCGGTGAGGAACGTACTGAAATTTTAGAGTACATCCCGGAAAGATTCTTTAAATTGGTGCTTATTCGTCCAAAATATGTATCTACAGAAGATGAAACAACTGAACAAAAAAGAATTATAGTTGCATCACTTCCATCACGTCCCATTGATAAGTGTTTGGCAGGAAACCGCTTATTAGCAGCCTTGCTTATCAACAAATACGTTGACCATTTACCTCTTTACAGACAACAACAAATTTTTAAGAGGTCTGATATTCAAATAGCACCATCTACTATAGATACATGGATAGCTCATTTAGGAAAACTCTTCGAGTTACTCTACCAAAGGCTTGTAGAAGAAGTAAAAGCACAAAGTTACCTGCAAGCCGACGAAACTACCACTAAAGTGTTAGATAAAGAAAAGAAAAAGAAAACACATTTAGGTTACTATTGGGTATATCATGCACCAATAGCAAAACTTGCTGCCTTTGATTATCAAAAAGGACGGGGCAAAGATGCACCTCGTGAATTTTTAGAAAATTATGAAGGTATCCTACAAACCGACGGATATAATGTATATAAACAATACTATGACAAAGAACAAGTAACCCATCTAGCTTGTTGGGCACATGCGAGACGTAAATTTGAAAAAGCATTAGACAGTGACCGAAAACGAGCAGAGCATGTTATGTTAGCTATACAAAAACTTTATGCTATTGAAAGAGAAGGAAAAGAAATGTCGGCACAAGAAAGAAAAGACTTACGTTTAGAAAAGGCTCTTCCTATCATCAATGAGCTTGGTAAATGGCTACATGAGCAACGTCAAAAAGTATTACCAAAATCTCCTATTGGTTTAGCCATACAATATGTAATACCATTGTGGGAAAGTTTACAAAACTACTTGTATGATGGAAATCTTCATATTGACAATAATCTCATTGAAAACAGCATACGTCCAGTAGCATTAGGACGTAAAAACTATCTCTTTGCAGGCTCACACAATGGAGCAAAACGCTCAGCAATGTTCTATAGCTTCTTTGCTTGTTGCAAACTAAACAATATAAACCCACAAAAGTGGTTGACATACGTTCTTGAAAATATCTCAGAACATAAAGTCAACAAACTACACGAACTACTTCCTAACAACATCTCCATCGAAAAAATCGAAAATTTTCACAATTCTCAACAGTTGTAGTTACTCGGGGGGATACTTTTGACCATTAAAAATGTACATTAAGTCAAGAAGATAGATAAGCTATCAAAAAACCAAAAGACTTCATATATTACCGATACTCAAAAGCCCGTCAGGGCTTTAACATGAATAGCAGCAGGTGAAACCTGTGGCTAAAAATTGAAAATTGTTTTACAACTCTGAAGGAGTTGAATTAAATCCGTCTATTCAAC
>JAFIGB010000281.1 GCA_020831705.1 Candidatus Sumerlaeia bacterium
CGGAGGTATTCCCTGGGGCGCCTCCCGTTGGAACCCAAGAGTGATGCTCCTCCTGCCGATTGGTTTTGTTGCCCTCTTTATTGTCGGCCTCTTCATGGAGGGGAGCATCGGCGACCGGTTGATGAACCTGCTCCGCTTTCAGGACCGGGCGAATTATTACGTTTCGAGCTGGCACCTGATCCACGATGCCCCCCTGGGCGTGGGGATGGGGATGCACTCGCGGGCGTATGAAAGCCGGTTTTTGGAGTTCTGGCCCTGGTATCAACATGATCATGTTACGGCCCATTCCGCCTGGCTCCATACCCTTGTGGAGGGGGGTCCCCTTCTTCCAATGATGTTGCTCCTCGGGATTGGCGGACTTGTGGTTGGATATCGCCGCGCCATGGCCAGCATGGCAGGAGATGAAAAACGGGTTGTCAGCGCCATCGCCGCAGGTCTTGCGGGCCTCCTTGTTGTTTCCTTCATGCAGTATGTATTCTACATTAGGGTGATCGAGCTGATTCTCTGGGTCGGTGGTGGATTTCTGGTGGGCCTGTACCGATTGCACAGGGCCGGTCTTCCACCGGAGAAGGACCCGACCGTTCCCTGGGGTCATAAAAGGTTGCTGCTCGCATCAGGGGTCGGGTCGTTGCTTGTCCTTTCCATGACCGCCTACACATTTGATCCGGGGAAGTCATGGCGACAACCGGACGGAAATCGTGAGTCAGGGTTTTCCTTCTGGACAGGTGCATCCTGGAGGACCGCCATCCCTCCCGGCACCAGTCGGGTGGCCTTCTCGCTTCACCGCAAGGCGACCCCCTGCACGGTAAAGATTCATGGCCCGAATGGCAAGTTGGCAGTATTTCAACTGGAGCCTGAAGAATGGCGGTATGTTGAATTGGACCTTGATGAAGTCAGGAATGACGGTGCCCTCAATCCCATCAGGTGGTTTGAGGTCGAAGTTTCCCCGGTCTGGCGCCCTTCGGAAGTCTTCGAGGACTCCCTCGATGAGCGTGCCTTGGGGGTCTATTTTCACGAGTTACGAATGATCAACGAGCGATGACTAAGGGGAATCCCTATTTTTGTGGATTTCTCCCTTGACTCCACCCCGTTTTTGGATGAGCCTTTATGTGCGCCTGACAAAAGCCGGCCCCCGGTCGGGGTTAAATGGCAGGCTGCTTATTCGATGTTGGATAATATTTGTCTTGAATGGGAGTCACGATACCGATCGTGCAACAAACCGGGGGAGTTCCACTCCCTCAACTAAGTGACGAAGCCCGACCGAGATTCCAGAAACCAGTGGAAAGGAAATCCACTCAGATCACTTGGAATATCCAGCGGGCAAGTGCCTTAAAATAGAGTTGTCTCAAGGAGGAAAAAAATGGTTTATGATGAATGGCTGGTATGTCGAGTAACGACCTCATCCGATGGCGCATGCATTCATGCGGTGATGCAAAACCTGACTGCTTACATCAGCGCGGCCCGTCTTCTCGACCGTCGTGAGCGGTTGGCACCAGATGTCCGGCAGCGTATCGAGGACATTTGCGTGTTTCATGAGCGCGTCCTTCGTTCTTATCTCATCACCAGGAACATTACTGAATCCCGGGACTTGATTCGCAGGGATGTTTCCGCGCAGGCGTGTTGAGTGACAAGCTCAGGGGAACTTTACATCCCCTGAGCGCCCACCCGATTTCTCCCGCAACCGAACTCCCTCCAGCCGCATGTCCTTCTGGATGCTCTTCAGCATGTCGTAGAGCGTCAGGAGGGCAACGGTGGTTGCCGTGAGTGCCTCCATTTCAGCCCCTGTACGTTCCATAACCTCGACCGTTGCCCGAACAAGTGCCGACGATGGATCGTTTTGTTCGCTGATGTCGATGGCGACATGGGAGGTTTGTATTGGATGGCAAAGGTGAATGAGGTCGGCGGTGCGTTTGGCGGCCTGAATGCCGGCGATGCGGGCTGCGGCGAGGGCGTCCCCTTTTGGGGCCTTGCCGGAGAAGAGAATTCGTCGTGTTTCATCGGACATGATGAGGGAGCCCTCGGCAACCGCCCGGCGATGGGTTGTTGCCTTGTCGCCCACATTGACCATGTGGGCAGCTCCCTTTTCGTCGAGGTGGGTCAGCTTCTTTTCGCTCATGCGGGCCTGGTTCCCTCCTCGGCCACGACATCAATGGCGATTCCTCCACGAATGTTGAAATGACCCGTGACGCGGATCCATTTGGGTTCCAGGAAGTCGCGGAGCTTGTCGAGAATTTCGTTCACAACGTCCTCGTGAAATCCCTGTGTGTCGCGGTAGGACCAAAGGAAATTCTTGAGGGATTTGCTTTCCAACCCCTTTTCGGCGGGGACGTATTCGATGTCCAGCGTGGCAAAATCGGGCTGGCCTGTGACGGGGCAATGGCAGGTAAACTCGGCGCAGCGAAACGTGACGATGGTGTCGCGGTTGCGTTGTTTGAAGGGGAAGGCCTCCAGCTGGAAGGAGACTTCTGACTTATTCGACCCCAGCATTGTGATGCCGGTGGTGTCGGAAATGTGGCGCTTTTCTGGCATATTGGTGTGCTAACTCCCGTGGTTTGGGGAAGAACGTCGTTCTTTCACTTGCGGGGGGGTGGGGCAATTCCCACCATGCCTCCCGCGCCGGTGGGGGAGAACCTGCCCCCCGGCTCCCCACAATGGGTCCCCGACCCGCCAAACATGGCAAGGTGGAAATACCCACCCGCGTGATGGAAAGGTAAAAGCAGATGGACGAAAAACCCTGTGCGGTTGTGTTGCTCAGTGGTGGGCTTGATTCGGCGACTTGTCTCGCCATCGCCCACGACGAGGGTTTTTCCGTGAAGGCTCTGGCGGTTCTTTACGGTCAGCGCCATGCCGTGGAACTGGATGCTGCCCGTCGCGTGGCAACCGCCCACGAAATCGGGGATCTGATGACGGCCCATATTGATCTGCGTATTTTTGGTGGTTCCGCGCTCACTGCGGATGTGGAGGTTCCCAAGCATGAAGCGGTGGAGGAAATCGGTGCGGATATACCCGTAACATACGTTCCCGCGCGGAACACGATCTTTCTTTCCTACGCCTTGGCCTACGCGGAGGTTGTCGGCGCGCGGGATATATTCATTGGTGTCAATGCGCTGGATTACAGCGGGTACCCTGATTGCCGACCTGAATTCATCAAGTCCTTCCAAAAGATGGCCAACCTGGCCACAAAGGCAGGGGTTGAGGATCGGGAGCGACCGCTGACGATCCACACGCCGCTGATGCAAATGACGAAGGCGGAAATCATCCGCAAGGGCGTTGCTCTCGGTGTGGATTACTCCCTGACGCATTCCTGCTACGATCCCTCCAAGGATGGTCTGGCGTGCGGGCGTTGTGATTCATGCCTCCTCAGGAGGAAGGGGTTCGAGGAGGCCGGTGTCCCTGATCCAACGCGCTACATGGCGGGGGTTCACGGGAACAAGTGAGTTACCACGTCAAGACCATCTATAAAACAATACAGGGCGAGGGGGCGCAGACCGGCCAGGTGGCGGTGTTCCTGCGCTTTTCCGGATGCAATCTTTGGTCGGGGAGGCCGGAGGATCGCGAGCGGGCGGTATGCCGGTTTTGCGACACGGATTTTCTTGGAACCGATGGGCCGGGTGGTGGCGTCTATACAAGTCCGGAGGATCTTGCCGCCGCGGTAAATTCCGTCTGGCGGGGGGGGGATCCCGGGAAGTGGGTGGTCTGTACCGGTGGAGAACCATTGCTCCAACTGGATGCCGGGTTGGTGGAGGCGTTTCATGATGCGGGGTTCAAGGTGGCCGTGGAAACCAACGGAACCCGAAAGGCCCCTCCGGGTCTTGACTGGATCTGTGTCAGCCCCAAGGCGGGTGCCAACCTGGCCCTCAAGGGAGGAGATGAGTTGAAATTGGTGTACCCCCAGATTGGCCTGGAACCCCGGGATTTTGCCCACTTGGCCTTCGATCATTTCTTTCTGCAACCAATGGATGGCCGCGATCGCGAGCATAACACCCTCCTTGCCATTGCCTATATCATGGAACATCCAAGGTGGAGGCTAAGTGTCCAGACCCACAAGGTGCTTGGGCTGGACTAGGTTCTTTCATCCGCGCCAAGTTCCGACAGGGGGGCGTCCGTGCAAAGATGTTCATTGCGTCCACGGTTTCCCTACGGAAACCTGATTTTATTCACCGTTCCTGAGCGGAGATCAGGAGGAGGGCGTCCATGACATTTCGAATTTTGATGACCGTTTCCATGGCTGGCCTGGTCCTTGGATGTGCAACCCGGGAGCAACCGCAACCGGTCGCGCCAGAGAAGACACCGGGCCAATTGCTGGCCGACATGCCGGTCACACGTTCGGCGGAGGACTTTACCTGGGTCCACGATGCCATCGTGCGGGGTCCGCGGGATGAGAAAAAGATCGCCCTGATCTTCACTGGTGGATCTTACGGGGACGGCACGAGCGTGATTCTCGATATCCTTGATGAGCGGGACATTGTCGGGGCCTTCTATTTCACCGGGGACTTCCTGGCTGATCCGGACAACCGCGCCGACATCGAGCGCATGATCGACACCGGTCATATAGTCGGTGCCCATGGCCACGCCCACCTTCTTTACGCCGCCTGGGAGGACCGCAACAAGACGCTGGTCACCGAGGAGGAATTTGCCACCGACCTTCGCCAGAACATCAGCGACCTGATGGATTTCGGTCTTTCCCGCGAGGAGGTGATCTGGTGGATTCCCCCCTACGAGTGGTACAACAGCGAAATTACCCAATGGTCGCTGGAGGAGGGAATGCGGATCTTCAACTTTTCCCCGGGGACGCTTTCCCATGCGGACTATACAACCGCCGACATGCCCAATTACCGGGACAATGAGACGATCTTCCGCAGTGTTATCGATTTTGAGGAACGCGAGGCAGACGGCCTGAACGGCTTTTTCCTTTTCACCCATGTGGGCGCCCATCCCGGACGTCCCGACCGTTTTTATGACCGCCTCCCGGAGCTTCTGGATACGCTTTCGGATAAGGGATATACATATATCTCCGCCCACGAGATGCTCGAGGGCGCGCCACTTCTACCCAACTGATAGCCCAGGAGGCACGTCATGAAACTGCTCCGTCAATCACCCCACCTGTCACTGGTTCCCTTCCTGGCATTTGGCCTTTGGACGATCCTTGTCTACTCCCACGCAGGTCCGGTGCTTCCCCTGCCGCAACGGGATGTGGAGGTAAAGGGAGCCTCGGAACTTTATGAGGAATGGCTCCCACTGAGTCGTGCTCAGCGGGAAGTACGAGTTCTTGAAGAATTGAAAAAGGGGAATGTGCCGTCGTTGTTTCGCATGTTCCGTCCCGTTGTCCTGACCGACCCTGACGATCCCGCCACAACCCGGGGAACGATGTATGTGACCCTCGACTACTTCTCCGTTGGTGGGGACGATGATTTCCTGCGCATGCCCGTGTCGGGGCCCCTGGCCCAACTCATTGCGGACGAGGTGGGATGTTACCTGCCGACACGCCACATAGTGAATCTCATCGATCAACAGACCGCGCAACGTCCAGCGCCACGCCCTTTCAACCCTGCCGATTACACGATCACCTCGCTGGAGGTTTTCCGCCTTTCCCATGAAGCCATTGAGGAGCAACTTCCCCCGGTGAAACAACGGGGACTCATCTCCGGCATCAAGAAGGATATCGTCATCACCAATCAGCTGAACAACCGCCCCCCGCCTCCCCGCGTGGCGATATACGGGTGGCACTGGCCTGATGGATCCGCCATCCAGCCGCTCTCATTGGTCCATGGGGAGATGTACATGGATTACAGCCATGGGCTGCGACTTGTCTGGCCGGTGGTTACCATTGATGGGGAGGAGATCGATTACGGCGAGGCGCTTGTCCATCCGGAATATCACCGCCTTGTCAGCGATGAGGGAGCGGTAACGGTCCAGCGATATCCGACGGGGAACTGGCCCTGAGCCTTACCAACCCTCGATCTGTCGCTTTGCCTCGTAGAGACAAATGGCGACACTTGTCGCCAGGTTCAGGCACACTGCCCTCGGGTCGGGCATGGGGATTTTGAGCAGGGATTCCCGCAGATCCTCCATGACATGGGGAGGCATTCCAGCCTCCTCGCTGCCGAAGACAAGCACATCCATCGATGTATATTCGACGGAATAGATGGACCGGGAGCCGTGGCTGCTCAATCCGCGGAATTGGCAACCAGCGAGGGCATTCCGGCATGCACTCCAGTCATCGTGAACATGAAGATCCACCAACTCCATGTAATCCATTCCGGCGCGGCGGAGCGAGCGGTCATTGAGGACAAAGGGGATTGGGCGGACGATGTGCAGGGGCGCCGCCGTTGCTGCGCACAATCTCGCAACAGCGCCAACATTTTGTGGAATTCGTGGTTCCACCAGGACAACGGTTGTCATCGGCGCCGACGCTTCACTTGTTTCTTGTAGAAGGGCTTCTTCCCTTTTTTAGCAGGGGGCCGCGCCCCATCCTGCGGTTTTGCCCTGGATTTATCCTCCACAATGGCAAGGTCCATCTGCTGACCCATGGGATCAATCTTGAGGATGCGCACCTTGATGGGGTCGGAAATGCGATAGACACGACCCGTGCGCCGGCCGACCAACCGGACGCCTGATTCATCCAGGTCATAATGATCATCCCGCATCTGGCTGATGTGCACAAGACCCTCGACAGGGTAGGGAGTCAATTCGACGAAAAGCCCGAAATTCATCACGCCACCGACGAAGGCATCAAACTCGTCCCCCTCAAATCGCTTCATAAACTCCAGCGACTTGATGGCGATGGCCTCCCACTCGGCCTCCTGGGCGCGGCGCTCACGGGTGCTTGTATGATCGCCCAATTCCTCCAGGTTGTTGTCATCCTTCGGGTAGGGGAGTGGAGCACCGGATTCAAGCGCTTTGAGTTGGCGATGGACAATGACATCGGGGTAGCGACGGATCGGCGAGGTGAAGTGGCAATATGACTTGGATGCGAGGCCGAAGTGCCCGGCGTTCTCCGGCGAGTATTCCGCGCGCTTCATGGAGCGAAGAACAAGTCGCCGCACCATGTGTCCCGCGGGGATTTTCTGGGCCACCTCGATGGCTGCCTGCACGTCCTTGGGGCTGATTGGTCCCTTGCCGGAGTGCAGCTGAATGCCGAAGACGCGAAGCATGTCCGCCAGCTTTTCCAGTCGGGTTTCATCCGCAGGCTCGTGGATACGGTATAGAAGGGGTGCCTCGTTTGTTTCCAGGAGTTGTGCCGTCGATTCATTGGCAATGAGCATGCACTCCTCGACGAGGTGATGCGCCTCAAAACTTTCGCGGAACACCAGGTCGGAAACCAGGCCGTCCTTGTCAAAGACCACATTGACTTCGGGAATGTCGAGGTCGAGGGCGCCGCGTGTGAATCGTTTCTTCCGGAGCAATCGGGCCAACTGCGCCAGGCTTTCAACCAGGGGAGCCTGCGCAGCGAAGGGGGCATCTTCAGGTGCTTTGGCCTCGATGATTTCCTGGGCCTGTTCATAGGTGAGCCGATAATCGCTGTGAATAATCGAGCTGTACACCTTCTTGGAAAGGAGCTTCCCTGCCCGGGAAAATTCCATTTCCGCCGTCATGGTCAGGCGATCCTCGTTGGGCACCAGGGAGCAGAGGAAGTTGCTGATTTTCTCCGGGAGCATGGGCACCACGCGGTCCACTGGATAGACACTGGTGGAGCGTTCCAGCGCCTCGATGTCCAGGGCGCTTCCTGGGCGGACGAAGTGGCTGACATCGGCGATGTGTACATACAACCGGAACCCGCCTCCCTGGATGCGTTCCAGACTGAGGGCGTCGTCGAAATCCTTTGCTGTTGCAGGATCGATGGTAATCGTCGGGAGTTCCCGAAGGTCCACCCGGTCCTTCGAGTCCCTGGCCCAGTCGAATTTGAGATCCTTTGCCTCCTGCTCGACGCTTTTCGGGAATTCTTCCATGATGCCAAGGTCCCGCAGGACCAAAAGGATGTCTATACCGCGGTCGGACTCCTCGCCGATCCGAGAGATAATATTTCCCTCAAGGGGCTGGGGTGGGCTTGAATAGCTTTCTATCTCGGTCTCGACCCAGTCAAAATCCTTGATGCCGAGGCTGGGCGGAGGAACGGGGACGGTAATGCGGCGGTCCATGCGTTTGTTGCGCGGGGTGACTTCGCCCCATTTTTTCCCCGTCTGCTGGTACCTTCCCACAACGCGGGTGTGGGCATGGGTGAGGACCTCGACAATGCGCCCCGTTGGTCCTTCGTCGGAGGAGCGGAGAAGTTCCGCCCGGACGATATCGCCATCCAGGGCGATGCCCATGTTGCGGGGGGGGATGAAGAGATCACCGGGAAATGGTGGGGCACCATCGTGGCCGGACCAGTCTGGTATCAGGAAGCCGAATCCGCGGGAGGTCACCTGAAGGCGACCAACGATACGTCCAGACCGACCACTCGGGGTCGTGTAATGCTTTCCTCCAACAGTGCCGACCTTGCCGGCCTGCTCCAGGCGCTCCAGTTGCTTTTTGAATTCCCTGCGGTCGATTCCCTTGAGGCGGAATTTTCTCAGCATCTCGGGGACACCAACCGGTGCCTTCGAGTTTACAATATAGTCGATTACTTCCTTGTCCGGTATCATCATCAGGGGTTTCGTTTCCGGGTGAGGTGATTATTCACCCATCGATTGGTCCGGCGTTAAGGGTTGCCAGCGAACGATTCCCCGGCCATTGCGTTCCTCGATGCCAAACAGGTAGTCAGTACCGTTCCATTCGACAATCTGGAGATTCCGCCATTCAGGCAGGTTTGTTGGGGCCTCCGCCTTTTCCCATCCCCAAAGTGGGTGTTGGGCCTTGTAGGAGGAGGGCGTGGGTCCCATGAGGGCATGGAGTCTGTCGTCCTTCCTGCGGACGGAAAGGTTCATGGTATCGCTTCGGAAATCCTTGAGGGGGAAGGGCCCCAGGTCGGTCCAGCGCCAGGGGAACTCGGAAAAGAGGAGCCTGAAGGTGGTCTCCCCCGGGGTGGCTTCATGAAGGCCGGCGAGTACAAAGCGATTCTCGAAGTTGATCAGGGCATTGGCCCGCCAACCGGATGGGGTGCCATCCTCCCGCAAGGGGGGAATCCATACCGGATTGCGGGGCGAGGGAACGAGACGGAGCGTGTCTATTCCCTGGGCGGTGCCGATGCCCTCCAAGCCGTCCAGTCCGGTGATGGTGAAAATCATGTGGATATAATCGGCGACTTTTTCCACGGCAATGGCCGAGGGGCCGGCGAGCATCCAGTCGACATCCCTCCTGACGGTAATCATGGTTTCCTCGGTGGCCCATTCCGTTCCATTGCCTGCCGTCAGGTGGATCTCCCTTGTCGGGAGGGGAATCCCCGCCGGTGATCGGGTGATTCCTGCGGAAGCCAGCGCTGTATAGAAAACCAGCTCGCCGTACTGGACCATGACGGCGAAACTCTCGATGCTGTGTTCCTGCTTTTCGTAATAATCACCGTTCGGTACGTCTGTATTGATCATGATGGGTGCCATCTCATGGTCCATCATGTCCCTGCCGGGAACGACCAGCCTTGCCTTCAGCGGCCCTTCCCAATCCTCGTCGATTGGTACAGACACATTGACGCGTTCATAATGGGGGGAGTCCTCGCCGGGAGTCAGATAGACATCCAGGGGTACGGACACCGACTCGCCCCGTGCATCTGTCACCCGGACATGGGACTGCCCGGCCCCGAGTTGGGGCTTGAGAAATTCAGGGGTGCGGATGAACAGATCCAGGACACCGTCCTTGATCGGTTCTGCTGCCCGGACAAGTGCCAGTGGCTTGTCATGAAAGGCTTCCAATCGGTGGGGGAGCAAAAGGGGGTCAAGATTCCTGACCTCCAGATAGTCAAAAGCTGCCTCGATGGGGCTCGCCGAGCGGACGTTCAGTGTAAAGCTGGTCAGCCGGTCAGGGCTGGGGACTTCCCAGCGGATGCGGCGGTACTCGTTTTCCTCGATGGTCCGTCTCTGGAGGAGGAAATTTTGTCCTCCCACATAATAACCCATCGCTTCGATTTCCGCATGTTGGGCAGCATGAGCAGTGATCTCCAACCCGGCGCCAACATTCCCCGGCAATGGTTCCTGGATGTGGAACATGATCGGTGCCTTGCCCAGTGACTTGTTCACATCCGCATCGGATTTCATGAACAAGTACTGCCCGTCCTCACGTGCCCGGTCGGGATCAAGAATTTCTGTGTGAATCGGAACGGCAAATACAGGGGATACGATGGAGAGGAGGGCGAGAAGGGAGGGTACGGCGATCCGTGTGAATATCATCTGTTGAAGCTGCCAGTCTTTATGTTCAGGGGACATGTTGGTTGAGGCGTGCAAACCAGACTTCTGCACCCGTCCCCGCGGTGACGACCAATGGGGTCGTCCCCCGGCAAGTAAGCAGAAAATCGTGGAGGATCGTCAAGTCACGATCCGTCAAGCCTGCGAATCGGTGGGGGGGGTAAACCGCCAGTCCACGGTTGATTTCCTCCCCGCTGACGACCCTGGAAGTCATTCCCATCCTGCCGCGCAGGGGGGCATCAGTGTCAAAATGGTCGCTGGCGTAAAAATCAAGGAGTCGCCCCCATTCGACTTCATTGACGAGAATGGTCGTGTATCCGGCCCCGACAAGTTTTTGGCGGAAATCAGCCTCATCCCGGGAATCGCGGAGCTTTTCCACCCACGATGGCTGATCCCAGACCGTTCTTCCCTCCACCCCATCATTCGGGAAGAACCCCATGCGACCCTCGAAAAAGAGAAGCACACGCCCCCCCCTTTCGATCTCCTCACGTCCCAGGCGGACGATCTGCATCACCGGCTCGCCAACCATCTCCCCAAGGGCATGCTCGCGCTTCTCCCTGTCGAAGATCGGGGGAAACACCCGAAGTAGCTGAAATTGGGGAAGGGCGGCAGGGAGCAACCCCACCACGGCGAAGAGGGCGGGCAATCCCCACCTTGCGCCAAACCGGAAGTGCAGGGGCCGGGCCAGATATGCCGCCGCGGGGGGAATCAGCAGAAAGCAGGAGGGGAGAAGAAACCGGGCCGGGTTGTGGCGCACGCATAACCACGCACTGAACCCCGCCATGGCGGCAAGAAGGAGCCAAAGCTCCAGTCGCAAGGTTCGTCGCTTCAAAACCTCGGCACCCGCAAGAAGGAGCAGGATCGGAATCCCCACCAGGGGGAGGGGATACCCGAGGGACTTGAGCTTGAGGGGGAAATCCGACCACCAGGAAGGGGAAAGGGGTGCGATCGGTTCGTGAACATCAACAACAAAGCGGGCCTGCTCCACGGTCCATTCCGTGGAAACGATTGCGAATGGCCCCACCGGAAGCCCGCGAATGGCCCAGGGAGCCACAGAAACCATGATCCCAACGGCCAGGAGGAGAAGCGCAACACCCCGTGCGGCCGGGGAGTAATTTCGCGCAAGATAGACAAATAGACAAGCCAGGGCGAGGAGCGGGATGAGCACGACACCGACGGCATTGAGCTTCAGGGCCACGGCGCCTCCCATAACCAGCCCTGCACAGAGCCAGGCGAAAATCCTCCCCGGGGATCCACGGGCAATGAGGATCAGTTCCAGGGCCGCCAATGCGAAGAGGCCGAGAAGCGGATCGAAAAGCCCCGCCCTCAACGCATTGACGTTCATCGGAAGAAGCCCAATCATCAGGATGGCAAGAATCCCCGCCACCCGCCTCCCCCCGTGCCACCGAACCAGGCGATAGACAATGCTCCATGAACCAATAATTCCGACAAGGACGAGAAAGGGAAGCCCCGGCAGCCGAAGTGTCTCCAACAAACTGGAGGAATAAAGGGGCGCCTGAAGAATGGGCGCCCCGAGGGGGAGGCGGGCATAAAACGTGTCCGGGTTCGACAAGACCCCATGGCCACCATCCCCGCCGGCAAAGGATGCCGCCAAGGGGATGTGGTAACTGAGGATGTCGTAATTTGCCAGTGGGTAGCCGAGTTGAAGGGCCAGAAACCCAGCGAGCAGGATGCCGGGAATCAGAACAAAAAGGGACGGCATTACCAGTCCCCCGCGCCATCCCTTCCCCATCCAAAGGGCAAACGCCAGTCCGCCAAGTGCAACAAGCGGGAAAAGGATGCCTGTAATGAATGGGAGGGAAAAGAGTGCGGCGAAAAACCCGAATGGAATGTACAGGGCCATTCCAATGGCAAGCATTGTCCCGATCGTGGGACGTTTATCAAACAGACAGGATAGGCAGTAACCCAGCGCAAGCCAGGACAGGAGGGCGATCACGCTCCGGAAATTTTCCTCGACACGTTTGTATAGACAGAAATGGGGCGGATCGGCATGATGCGGGCCTGGTTCAGGTCCTGCCCAAGCTTGCGCAATGACTGGACAATCTGGGGATCAAATCCTGTTGTGAATGCCCTGCTATACACGGCGGAAACCCCGGACTGGGAGACACCCCACCGCTCGGCGGAGCGTTCGGCAACCTCGCGCGAGCCCTCGTTGCGCTTGGCAATGTCGGCAAGCTCCCGTTCCGTATCCAGCAGCTTGACCCCCTTGCGCACCGCCCAGCAGTGAATGACAAAGGGGAGCCGGGAGTATTCATACCACGCAAGAGTCAGATCGAGGGAAAAGGAAAAGGCATCCTGGCGAATGAAGAGGTTGTGCTTCCCGGTGACCAGGTAGGCGTCGGCCCCGTGTTCCTCCCCGAAATTAAAGGCACCCGGCGCCATGGGAACGGGGCTGGAGAAAAACTCGGGATTGATCATGAGCTTGCGATGGAGAAGCAACTTGGCGGCAGGGATAATGCCGTAATCCTCCTTGTCGACGAGGACACGCTGGATCTCGGTCGGTAATCTGTTGGAAAAGAACATGAACAAACGGGAGGGGCCCAAAACGGCAGCGCAGGAACAGGGAATGACCTGGTAGTTGCCGCTTTTCATTGCCTCAACGGCGGGAAGAAGGGCGACCTCAAGGTCGCCAGCCGCCATGGAGCTTGTAATATCCGCGATCTCGCCACGACGGGGAACGCACGATTTGATGCTGGAATCAAGACCCGATACGACAGGCATGGACGTGTAATCTTCAAAATAGCCCAAACGGGCCTTGAGAACCTTGCCACGAGGTTGTGAATCACCACCGCGTTTTTGAATTCCAGAACTTGAACCTTGAGCCTTCATTTATGATCCCTTCGATCAACCAACGGGTTCCCCGGCCCGTGATTTCTTGTTATCGGCAACCCCTCTTATCAACCCCGACAGAATACATAAAAGCGCGATTACCAGTGGCAGAGTCAATGTGAATAAACCCGCGCTTACCAAACCCTCCGGCGGGGATTCGTGGGAGAAATAATAAGGCAGTTGGGCAATCGCAAGGATCAACTGAATGACTCCAATCAGGAAAAGGGAGGCCGTTGTGGAAAAACCTGCCGATATGTGAAAGGGCGTCAGCACAAAATAAAAAAAAGTAACATCATCCTCCCAAACATGGTAATAAGCGGCACCCATGCAGGCCAGCGTTCCCCCCAGGCCGAACCAAAGGTGCTTCTCCATCCTGACCAGATCCATGAAGCCAGCGAGATAAACGAGGCCCGCGCCAAGGAGATACCACAACATAATGCGCAGCGATCCGATTCGATGTTCAAGTCCCCGGCCAATCACCAGCCAGAAGGTCGCCAGGAAAAGGGCCGACAAGGGAGTCGCGCCCCGAAAGAGCGAGAGAAACATTTCCGACCAGAAGGCAATCTCATAGGGGTTCCTGCTCAAAAGTAATGTCTGGTCGATTTGCAGTGAAGGAAATAGTGGAAGGACCAGTGCCTGGTATAAGAGCGCCAACCCGATGATCATGGAAACCATCGGCCTGGTTTCGAGGGCCGATTCCATCCGCAGGGGAAGTATCAGCAATGGGGACTCTCCATGGCGGCCTCATCAAGGGGGGGCATGTTGTCCTGGGAGGATGGTGGGGGAGCGTTGCCCTTCCGGGTGCAGACCTCCCTGAATGTTTCCAGGTATGCAACGGCAAATGATTCCCGGGTGTAATGGTTCGCCACGAAGTCCCGTCCACATGCACCCATTTCCCGGCCCCGCTCCCGGTTGTCGGCCAATTCAAGAATGGCCCGGGAAAGCCCGTCTGCATCTTCCGGTGGGAAGCACAGCCCGGCGCCTGCGTTGAGGACGATTTTTTTGGAGTGTCCCTCCACTCCGAGGAGCACCGGTCTTGCCATTGCCATTGCCTCGAAAAGTTTCGAGGGGAGGACCGTGCGAAATAACGCCCGATTTTTGAGGTGAACCAGGCAGGCGCTGCTCGACTCGATGACTTTCAGGGCGCTTTCCTTTTCCAGCAATCCGGTGAAGGTTACATTGCGAAGGCCCCGCTGGTCGCATTGCTTGCTCAGTCTCGAATACTCGGCACCATCACCGGCCAGAACAAATTGTATATCGTCGCGATCCCGCAGTTTTTCCGCCGCACTCAGAACCACATCAAGACCATGGGCCATCCCCAATGTCCCCACGTAGGAAACAATGAACGGTCCCTCCATGGGAGGGGGCTTCGGTTGGTGGTTAAGCATTTCGGGGGCGACACCGTTGGGGATGACAGTGATGGATCCGGCCGGGACGTCAGTAATTTCCAGAAGTTTGTCCCGATATCCCTCGCCAACGGTAACGATGGCATCCGCCCGTCTATACATCCATCGGGCCATCATCGAGACAAGGCCGAGCAACCAACCCTTTCGCGACGCACCCACTGCCTCGATTGATTCGGGCCAGATGTCGCGGACCTCAAGTATGAACTTCTCGCGGCGAATCAGGGAGCCAATGGCGCCGCCAAGCCCGCAGAAAAACTGCGGCGTGGTTGCAACGAGGACATCGTGGCGACGGAGGAAAATCAGCGCGAAGTTGGAACTGATCATGAACGACAAGTAGTTGATCGTGCGCCGTACCCGCCCCTTGTTCGCTGCGATGAATGTCCAGACGCGAATTACCCGGGCACCCTCGACATTCTCCTCGCTCCAGATGGAATTGAAAAATCCCGTGTAGGGCCGCCCATGGGGTGCGCTGGGAGTCGGGCAGATGACCGTGACCTCGTGCCCCGCCGCCGTCCATTGGCGTGTATGTTCGAAGAGCCTGGTGGCAGGAGCATTCACCTCGGGGTGGAAGTAGTGGGAAAGAAAGAGAATGCGCAACTTCCTTGGATCCCGTTTCCTCTCCATCTTGTCACCAATTCGTGCCAGACAGAAGATCAGGAAAAGGCCGATGAGCGGTTCGCTCACACCCACAATAACGGCAAACCAGATCGACCTGATTTCATAGATTAAATTGGCAAGCACCCCCGCCTGAAGCAGAACCAGCCAGATGAAGAAAACCAGCCATCTTTCCGTCAGGCCCAGATCAAGAAGGAGGGACCGGAGATGGGTCGGGGGCTGCTTGTGTGGTCCCCTGCTCAAGCGCCAAAGCCCGTCATACACCCGATCAAAAATGGGAAGCATCAATGCGATGAGCGGGAAGATGATCAGGGTCAGCGTGAAGCCCCAGCTTCTGGAAATCACCGTGGCGGTTGCCAGCAGGATACCCAGTTGAAGTTGGCCGGCGTTGCCCAGCTTCAACCTTTTGTCGCCCTGCACCAGGAGAAGGTGCCCAAGGCACACCGCGCCGATGACTCCAAGGAAGAGGGGGGAGTTGTCTGCTGCCCAGTTCACCACGAGACCCATGAGCGCCAGCGCGAGGATCATCGTCGACCCGGTGGCGAGACCGTGGAGGCGATCGAGGACGTTGATGCTGGCCATCATCCCCATGTAGAAGAGTAGCGTGACCGGGTAATCGATCAGGAGGGGGCCGAGAATGGGCGACCAACCTTCCAGCGTCGCCGATGGGTGGAAGCCAAAACCGGCCAAGTAGCACAAGGTGCCCAGCAGGAGCCTGTTTGCGAGGGGAAACTGGGATGGGAGCGCCTTGAGCGTCTCCAGCATTCCCAAGGCCGTGGCGAGAACAAGAATCGTGGCAAGGGGGAGAGCGGGTAATTCAGGGTAAATCCCGCGAAGCAGTCCGATCAGGCACAGGAAGGAGCCCAGGAGGGAAAGGCTGCTCGCGAGGGAATGGGCGGTTTCCTTGCGCCTGGGATCATCGCCGGCCCAATGAGCAGTCAGTGCCTTCACCGGGCGGAAAATCGCCATGGGAAGGAGGACCGCCAACAGGGCGAGGGGCAGGATCTGGGTAAGGAGGTCGTTCACAAATCACCACCGTGCCCCATGCGGGGATCGATTTCGGTGATGATTTCTTGTCCCAGCGACATACGACACCTCCATCGGAGCACGAACCGAACTGATGATAACCCGAATGATTGGTAGTATCTTCCCCGGGTTAAATCAAGCCGACCTTGCGTCGTGGCGGTGAATTTTATTCTGGCCAGGAAGCGCCCGTCGGTTTCGTCCATTAAACGGACTGTATTCCCGTCCACCTCCCCCACGATCCCCGGTGCCAGGGGGAGATAAATCGACACCCTCCAATTCTTCCCGCCAGTCCCGGCACCGCTGGAAGACTCAAGCTTGTCGATGATCGTCGTCTGGAAGGTCTGGCGATCGACTTCCATGCGCCTGATCAACGCAACACCCAGATGCTGAAATCCGTCATGGGTTGCAGTTGCATGGACATGATTGCCGGAATTGGAGTGATCAAGGAGTCGAACGCGCCCACGACGCCCAAGCCTGAAGCTCTTCCAGGGTTCGGCGCATTCCGTCTTGTTTATCACAACCGTTGCATGCTCCCGGGAGGAGCGGCTGGCGGAACGCTCCGGGCCTTCCTTGTAAATCCCCGCCCCGCCCGATGTGATGACCTGCCGGCCCTTCAGGGTCAGCTGGAAGTTCAGCAGATCCGCATGTTGATGGGCACCAAGGAAGGGCAGCCCTCCATCGCAGGCATCGAACAACAGGAAATTCCCCGCGGTATTGTCGCGACAAACCCAATGTCCGGAACGAAGGGCCACGGTGGGGGAGTTTCGCTCCCAGCCAGGGAGCGAGGACGCCCGCTTCAGAATGTCCTCACCCCGCGGTACCATGCCATCGGCAGTGTCGCCCAGTCTTGGGAGCATCCCACCCGGGGGGAGAATGTGATTCAGAAAACCGGCCATTCGTCTGATCACCCGGTGGAGCAGTTTTCGAAACTTCCCGGGCATGGGGGAATGGGTGGCATGTCTATCCATCGAGGCGAGGTCGAGCAACCGATCAAGGACCAGGCAGTGATACATGGCGGAGCCTTCCCCATGGGCACCACCGGGAAGAATCTGTTCCCCGAGTTGGTCGGCAAGCATTCGCCAATGGTGGTTCTCCGTTTCGCCCGTGAAGAAGGAAAGGAACGCAAGGGCGTATAGATTTTCCAGAAGGTGATTGCCACGGTGCTCCCATTCCAGGTGGCGTGCCAGCCATGCCCCCTGACCGAGGATTGCCCGCTCCATCCGCCCCTGGAGTTCCCCGTCAAGGCCATGTAAACGAAAACGGTGAAGAATAATCAGCCAGTTCGGAAGGCGCCTCGCCACGGTGTAGGGACTGCATGGTCCCCTGAAACCTCCGCTGATACCAAGGGGGCAGGAATCCAGCCATGACGCGACCAGACGCGCGAGGATGGACAATTGCTCCGGAGTTGCATCGCCCGCTGCCCAGTCCCAGTAATGAAGATGAAACAGCCAGAGCGCCGGATCACGGGCGTTGTCTCCCGGGCCCTGCCAGTTTGGTGGTGAGCCGAGGTCATGGGTGTCGTTGAGGAGGGTGAACACACCGGGTTTTTCCGGCTCCCAACCGTCGGCC
>JAFIGB010000502.1 GCA_020831705.1 Candidatus Sumerlaeia bacterium
ATGGATCTCCACCGTGGACTCAGGCCCCGCGTCCCGCTCCTCAAGAGCCTCCTCGCCTTCTCCGTACGTCCACGGAATGAGCCACTGGACCGCGGGCAGCTCCACCACGTCAAGCGTCACGACCGGGTTATCAGGGTCTCGCAAGAGGGAGACCGATTGCTGCTCCGGATCCTGCTCCGGATCGAAAATGACGGCGGAAATGCGCGCATCCGCAGCCAGCGCGATCTCCAGAATCCGGTAGTCGTCCACCGGCACATCGAGGTGCGGCTGCGGGTGCCCGCCATCGAACACCGGACGGTGGTAGCGACGCACCAGCTCCAGGCGCTCCACCTCGAACGCGAACTCCCACAGCGTGTTGCCCTCGTCCCCGCGCTGCGCCACCCGAAGCGTCGCGTAGTCGTCCGCATCGAGGCTGCCGAGCTGCTCGGGCAGGAAGATCCAGCGCCCGTCGGCGTCCGTCGCGCCCTCCGTGTCCCCGATGTACATGCCCAGCGCGCGGTCGCCCGAAAAGCGACCCAGGTCTTCTTCCTCCTCCGGACCTTCCCACCCGAAGTCTCCCCACAGCCACTGGTCATCCCCGCGGAACGTCGCGTCGCCTTCCGCCGCGTCATCGCCGAGCATCGGCACGTCCAGACCGCCGGCGGTGCGCCGACCCACCTGGAGGCTCTCCAGCTCCAGCAGCGTGAAGTGCGCCTCCGGACGATATACCCACTCGATCACCGGACCTGGGTCCTCCTGACCCAGCGCCAGCGCAGCCTGACGACGTGCCAGCGTCAGCACCGCGTTGTGCTTCGGCGTCAGCACCGGCACCAGGCGCATCGGACGCGCCCCCATCCACGGGGTCTCCCCCTCCTCGCCGACACCCGATGCCGCGCGCAGCACGCAGCGCATGCTCCCCGAACCCGAACCGCGACCGTGAAAACACACCTCGTTCACCGCGAAACTCGGACCCGGCTCGCGGCCCGTTCCACCGCGCGCCCCCTCCTGAAGGCTCGTCCCCGACACATGCACGTAAAAGTGAGACCGCCGCGCTGCATCCTCACGCGGCAACTGAAGCACCTGCGTCTGACGACCAGGACGAATCTCGAACATCCCCACATGCTCGTCCTCGTCCTCGTCCGCCCCCGACCCATCCCCCACCGGCAGCAGGCGCCCCATCGCAGGATTGTCCTCGTCCGCCTCGCCGATCACCCGCGCAAGACGACCCGTGAAACCCGGAAGACCCATCGGCAGCGCCGTGCCGTCCGCGTCCAGCCACTCCGTGTACACCGTCAGCGTCTCGTCCGTGACCAGCGCGCTCCCTTCCGTGCCCAACACGTTGCGACGACCCTCGCCCGCAGTGCCCCCCTCCGACACCGTCCACGTCCGCTCCGCCCACACCCGAAGATTCGGAGGACGAAGCACCACCTCCACGCGGCCCGCTTCCCCCCCCGACACCTCCAACTCAGGCACCTCACCCCGCTCCGACCCAAGCACCGTGTGCGCCGTGCCCATGTACCCCGTCGCGTGGTTCACCACCACCACCCGAAGCGCATCGCCCACGCGCACCGGGTTCGCATGCTGCGCCGTCTCCTCCAGATCCACAGCCTCGTACACAAGCCGGTCCGAAAACGCGAACCGAGGCTGCAACGACGGACCCCGAAACGAAAACCGAAGCTCTCCCGACGCCCCACCCGCCGAAGACGGCGCGCGACACGACAACCACCCCTCCGCAAACGCATGCAGCGCCGGGTCGCACGCCAGGTCACCCGCATCCAGCCCCCAACGCTGACCGATCAGACGGCCGTCCGACTCCCGAAACACGTACACCGACGTGTTGAACAGGTCCTGCGCCTCCACCTGCTCCAGCAACCCCTCGTGATCCCCGCCGCACGCCGCGCTCCCGCCCAACGCGGTGCAACCCGCACCCGCGCACTGAACCGCCATCCCCGTCCCGTACACCGTGTGGCCCTCCGGCCAATGGGTCTGAAGACCCTCAGCCGTCGTCACCACCCGCACCCCTCCCGATGCGGACGCCGACGGGGCGCCCATCCGGACCGTGCACGCGTTCCCCAGACCGTCCGACAGCAGCAGCTCGTTCGACAACCGGAACGGCCACGACAACACCCGAAGGTCCACCGCGAAGTTCACCGGACCCCGACTCCCGGGACCGAGCGTGCCCGTTACACCCGACAGCTGCACGGTCCCACGGCCCGCATAACGATTCAGGTGCGCCCAACGCACCGCCGCGTGAACCATGTACGGCGAACCCATCCACGAACGAAGCTGCACCGTGTACGTCCCGTCCGCGTTCGTCGCCACCTCCACCCGACCCGAACCCGTGTCACCCGTCACCTGAGCAGGCACCGGAGACGTCAACCACGCCATCTGATGCGGGTCGCAGAACGTGAACCGAGAAGCCAGCGCCGCCACATGGCCCGTCGGCAACAACCGCGCATAGTCCACCTCGCACTGACCCGACGCATGCCCAGCAGGCACGAACCAACCCACCTGACGGCCGATCGTCCCCGGCACCGCCACAAGAACCGTCGTCCCGTCCGCCTCCAGCAGCAGCGAAGACGCGTCCGATGGCAAACCCGCCAGACCGCTCTCCCAGGCCGCCAACCGCGCCTCCTCCTCCGCCCCCGACGCCACCGACCGAAACAAGGCCAGCTCCGCCTCCCACGCAGACACCGAACGCGCCGTGCAATGCGCGCAGAACTCACCCACCGCAAGCGCACGAACGACCACAGCCTCCCCCGAACCGCCACCATCCAGGGCATACTCCACCCAACGGTGCAACGCTTCCGGCGTACCCGGCTCCACCACCTCGCCATCCGCGTACAGCACAAGACCCGGAGCACCC
>JAFIGB010000290.1 GCA_020831705.1 Candidatus Sumerlaeia bacterium
AACATGACCATCCCCCCGACGGTGGCAGTCACTGAACTGCCGCCGGGGGTTCTGATCTCCCACGTATATCCCGAATCACCCGCCGCCCTTGCAGGGGTACGGGTGGGGGAAAAGCTGCTCCACATCAACGGCCAGCCCGTCCGTGACACCGTGGACTTTTACTTCCATGGGGCGGAGGAGGAGCTTGTCCTCGACGTGGAGGATGCCTCCGGAAATCCCCGGAAAATTGAGGTCTCGAAGGACTCCCCGGAGGACTTTCTCGGTCTTGAGGTGGAACAATTCACCACCCAGCATTGCGGGTGTAACTGCGTGTTTTGCTTCGTCCACCAGCTTCCCGACAACATGCGTAAGTCCCTCTATGTGAAGGACGAGGATTACCGCCTTTCCTTCATGCAGGGATCGTATATCACGGGAATGAACCTGAAGGATTCCGACCTGGAGCGCATCGCCACCCAGCGCCTCAGCCCCCTCTATTTGTCCGTCCATGCAATTGACGAGGAGATCCGCAAGTTCCTCCTTGGATTAAAGAAGGCCCGCCCGATGCATGAACTTCTGGGCTTCCTTCACAAGCACCGCATTCAGGTCCACACCCAGATTGTTCTTTGCCCGGATGTGAATGACGGGGCGGAACTGGACCGGACCCTCGACACCCTTGTGTCGTTCATGCCCTCGGTGCAAAGCATCGCCATCGTACCCCTCGGGATGACGAAATGGCGCGACGGCCTGCCCCATCTTCGCTCCGTGGATCGGGCCTACGCCAAGGACTTTATCCGGAAGCTCAAGCCCCGCCTTCGGGAATACGAGGAGGAATATGGCGAGCCGTTTGTCCTCCTCGCCGACGAATGGTATCTCATCGCCGGGTTGCGCCCGCCCAGTTACAGCCGTTACCCCGACCTGCCCCAGCTCGAAAACGGTGTCGGCATGGTGTATCACTTCTACAAGGATTTCGCCCGGGCGCGGCGGCGCATGCCGAAAAGTCTCGGTGGTAAAAAATGGCGCGTCGCTGCCGTCACCTCCACATTGAGCCCTCCTGTCCTGAAACGGGTCACGGAATTGTGTCGCGAATGCGACGGGCTGGAAATCGACATTATCCCCACGGTGAACACCGTCTTTGGGGAAACGATCCATGTCACCGGTCTCCTCACGGGTAGCGACATCGGCAAGACGATCCGCCACAACCCCTTCTACGACCAATTTCTCCTCCCGGGAAACTGCATCAGGAAGTACGATGGTCGCTTCCTTGATGATTTGACACTGGAGGACTTACGCGAGCAAACAGGCAAGTTGATTACGCCGGTTCTTGGTGGGTCCCTGGACTTTGTGGAGACGATTTTGGAGCAGGCCATCGGGCTGGACCATGAACCCGTCCGCGATCATGTCTTCCTCGAACCCCACTGGGCAAATAACTGATTTGAGATCCAAAAGCCCTCCATTTTTCGCTGGCGGTGGTGGCCCGGCGGTTGCAACCCTATACTTAAATCCCGGGTTGAGTCCCGGCAATGGGTTGCTGGTTGAGATCAGCCAAAGGAACATGATGTGAAAAAGGTACTCGTAACAGGCGCTGATGGAATGTTGGGCTCGGAGGTCATGCGGCAGCTTTCCGCCGACCGCCAGATTAACGCTGTCGCCGCGACGATCAAGACGATGGATGTCACCAACCTCGAACAGGTCCGTGATTTCCTCCAGCGCGAGCGCCCCACCCATGTCATTCACTGTGCGGCCTATACCCAGGTCGACAGCGCGGAAAAGGAAGCCCTCACCGCCTACAAGGTGAATGCCGACGGCACCAAGAACCTTGCCTTTTTCTGCCGCGAACAGGATGTCGAGCTGATCTACCTGTCCACCGATTATGTCTTCTCCGGCGGCAAGAAGTCCCCCTACCTCGAAACCGACCGCCCCGATCCCATTAACGTCTACGGCATGACCAAGCTGCTCGGGGAGACCTACTGCCAGGTCCTTCTGGAGCGCCACAAGGTCGTCCGCACCAGTTGGCTCAACGGTCTCGGCGGCGATTACACCCGCAACTTCATCGAAACCATGATGCGCGTCAGTGAAACACGCTCCACCCTTTCCCTGGTCAACGACCAGATTGGTCGCCCCACCTTTACCTTCGATCTGGCGCGGGCGCTGGTGACCCTTCTCGATGCCAACTCCTACGGCGTCTTCCATGTCACCAACTCCGGCCAATGCTCCTGGTTCGAACTGGCCTCCGAAATCTTCAAGCTCGCCGGGCGCAATGACATCACCCTGCGCCCCATCCTCAGCGAGCAGTTCCGCTCCGCCGCACGTCGCCCCCATTATTCGGTGCTGGCCAATACAAGGTTTGAGCAGATCGGCCTCGAGCCCCTCCCCCATTGGAAGGACTCCCTCAAGGAATACTTCCGCCGCAGGAGCCTCTACCAGTCCCTCCGTGAAAAGCGCCTCGCCGGTCCCTCCCCCCACTCCCTCCCGGCACGGTAGGCAAAAACCAGCTTCCCCAAAAATAGGACTCCCGCTTGCACCGCGGGCGGTTCACCCTGCATAATGCCTCCATTGTAGGAATGCATGGTGTTTGGGAGTTGTCATGATTCGTTCAATACGCCTGAAAAATTTCATGTCCCATGCTGACACGACGCTGGAACTGGCCGATGGCCTGACGGTTCTTGTCGGCCCGAACAACTGCGGCAAGTCAGCCGTGGTTTCCGCCCTGAACCTCCTCAGCACCCTGCCCGGCCGTGAAGGGGGCTATATGGTCCGTCACGGCCAGAAAAGCTGCCGGGTCGAGGTTACCCTCTCCGACGGTCAGACGGTTGCCTGGGCACGCACCAATTCCCCCAGCGTGGAGATCAACGGCGAATCGATCCCGCGTATTGCCCAGGACCAGGCTAATGCCCTCGCCCGTGTTCATGAGGTCCTGCGCCTTCCCCAGGTGGTGGTGGAGGAGGGGAAATACAGCTTCGACATTCACTTTGGCCAGCAAAAGTCACCGGTATTTTTGCTCGATCAGCCCGCCTCCCGGGCCGCCGTTTTCTTCGCGGCGTCCTCCGATGCCCAGCGGCTTCTCGAAATGCAAACGGTCTTCAAAAACAAGGTCACCGCAAAGCGCCGCGAAAGCAATCAGATCACGGCGGACATGGAACGCCTCGACGGGGAACTCGCCCGTCTCGCCCCCCTCGTCAACATCGCCCCCCACTTGGATGAATTGCAGAAGGACCATGATGCCATCCGTCGGACCCACGAAGATTGCATGGAACGGGAAAGGCTCCTCGCCAGTCTCCAGGCCGATGTACAACGCGCCCACTCGATCCGTTCCCGGGTCAACGCCCTTGCCGATCTTAAGGCACCACCGGTTCTGGACGACGACGCCACCCTTGAGGCGCTATACACGGAATTGAAGACCGGCACCGCCGCAGGAGCTCACCTCCAGGATCAATTGACCGCCCTCGCGCCCCTGCAATCACCGCCGATTCCGGAAGATGACGTTACTCTCGATCGCGACCTCACCACCCTTGAGAGAACCGTCGCCGCACGGAAGGAACTGCACCAGCAGGTCGATGTCTATAAGCAACTCACCGACCCACCGACACTCGGGGATGATGTGGCGCTCGACTCCCTGGTGGAGGCCATCTCGGAGGCCGAAAAATCATCCACCACCCTCGGTGCATTGATTTCCGCGCTCGGGCCGTTGGAGCCGCCGCCTGTCCTGTCCGACACCGACCATGCCGCGGATTTGACGGAGGCCATCGCAGGACTGCTGGCCCGGCGCAATGCCCTGCAAAATCGTCATGATGCCATTTCGGACCTCAATCCGCCCCCCGCATTCAATGATCCCACGCCTCTTGAGGAACTGCTTTCCGATCTGGAGGCCGCAGCGTCGATTCGCCACCGTATAGACAAACGCTCCCAGCTCATCGGGAGGCTTCTGGAGCCACCGGTCCCTGCGGAAACGACGTCTCTTGAGGCGGATATACAGGCCCTCGATGAGTTGCATCGTCTCCATGGGGAACGGAAACGCCTCCTCGACCTTGCCCGGGAGGAATTGCGGGTCTGGGTGGAGAACAATCCGTTCTGTCCCACCTGCGGTGCGGAACTGAACCCCGAGGAAATCCTGGCGGGAGGGCGCGGCCATGGCCATTCCTGATCGCTATCAAGGCCTTCTCTGCATCGGCGACCCCCACCTGGCAAGCCGCAACCCCGGCTTTCGCAAGGACGAATATCCCACCGCCATTCTCGGGAAACTGCGCTGGGCGCTCGAGTATGCCGGGACGGAAAAGCTCCTCCCCGTACTCCTTGGTGACCTTTTTCACTGGCCGCGGGACAACGCCAACTGGCTCCTGACCGAGGTGCTCAATCTCTTCGCAGGCCGCGAGATTCTTTCCGTCACGGGGAACCATGACACCACGGAACGGAACCTCAGGGAGGACGATTCTCTCGCCGTCATTGCGGCCTCGGGTCGTGTGCGACTTGTCGATCAGACGGGACCGTGGAGTGGCCGCATCGCCGGGCGCCCCGTTGTCATTGGCGGCAGCACCTGGAGTGACAAGCTTCCCGATGGCTATACAGAAGCCGGGGAGGATGCCCTGGTGATCTGGATCGCCCACCACAACATTGGCTTCCCCGGGGCGGGGGAGGACTGGTTGCGGCCACGGGCACTCCCCGGTATAGACATCCTCATCAATGGCCACATCCACCGCCCCATGGAGGATGTGAAGAAGGGGAACACCCACTGGATCAATCCGGGGAACATTTCCCGGGTCCAGCGCGCCGATGCCGTCCGTGAGGCCCGGCCTGCCGTCCTCCGGCTGGATATACAGGAGAGCGACTGGACGGTGACCCGCGTGGAGGTCCCCTTTGCCGATTTCGAGGAGGTCTTCCACCTCGAACTGGCCAACGACATGACCCCGGTGGACAGCTCCGCCTTTGTTCAGGGGCTGGAAACCCTGCGCCAACTCAAGACCGAGGGGGGCGTGGGTCTGCTGGAATTTTTGGACAGAAATCTTTCAAAATTCGACGACGATGTCGCCGAGGAAATCCGATCCCTTGCCAAGGAGGTCTGTGTGGATGAGCAACAATAAACAGGATATCGAGGAACTGCGCGAGCGGTTCGAGACCCTTCGGGAACAACGCACCACAGCCCAGGCGGATCTGCGCAATGTCGAGGAACAACTCGCCAAACTCAAGGCCCAGGCCCTTGAAAAATACGGCACCGACGACCTCGGGGAGCTGCGCAAAAAGCTCGACGAAATGCGCACCGAAAACGAACGGAAGCGCACCGAATACCAGGCACACCTCGATGGTATAGACAAGCAGCTCGCCGACCTGGAAGCCGCCGATGACTGACCTCCCCGAAAGCCCCGCACGGCTTCGGTCACGCTTTGACCAGCTCGACGGACGTCGTCGCGGTCTGGAAAGCGAACGCACGCGCCACGAACGCCAGCGGGCCAAAATTCAGGAATGGCTCGCCCTGGAGGGCCGCGTCCGCCTCGCCCTCGACGAACTCAGCCGCCAGCTCTTCGAGGACATTGTCAAGCTCCTGGAGGAAAAACTCACCATCGCTCTTCAGGAAGTCCTCGAGCAAAACCTCCAGCTTCGCGTCACCACCGACTATCAGCGTAACGCCGCCAGCATTTCCTTCCACGTCGAGCGCGACGGCAATGCCGAGGACATTATGAAGGGCATGGGGGGGAGCGTCGCCAACGTGCTCTCCGTCGGCCTGCGTCTTTTTGCCCTCACCACCCTCGATGAAAAGGAACACCGCCGCTTTCTCGTTCTCGACGAACAGGATTGCTGGCTCCGTCCCGATCTTGTTCCCCGGTTCGTCAAGATCATCCACGATGCCGCCCGTGCCCTCCACTTTCAGGTGCTCATGATCAGCCACCACGATCCTGTCTATTTCGAGGGCTACGCAGACCGGATTATCCGCCTGGAACCAACCCCCGACGGGATTCGGACACGTATAGTTTCCGACCTCCCCGATCATCGCGACGAATAGACACGCCACCATGGGCATTTCCCTCAAGGACGTTTCGTCGGACCGGATTCACGACCTCAGCCGGGGACGTGTTGCGGCCTTCAATCTCATGGAACAACTCGCCGTGGACTGGTCGGTTCTCATCCCGGAAGTCCTCCCCCGCGACCTCGCCCGTCGGGTCCGGGAACGCATTGGCGACGAAAAATCCATCACCCGAAGAATGAAACTGGCGGGGGAGGCCCTGGCGCATTCCCCCAAGCCCATGGAGGTTCTGGAGCGCTATACAGCCCACCCCTCCGACACCGTGCGGGGGTGGTTATGCTACCTTGTTGCGGCCCTTGAAAGGGAGACATTCAGGGAGTACCTCGACCTCATCGAACCATTCGCCGATGATCCCCACTTTGGAGTCCGTGAATGGGCATGGATCGCCGTGCGCCCCCACGTTGCACGCGATGTGGACGGTGCGATTCGCGAATTGTCCCGTTGGAGCGAGTCCCCGTCGGTGAACCTGCGGCGCTATACAACCGAGATTACCCGTCCCCGGGGGGTGTGGTGCCATCATTTGGCGGCGTTGAAGGCGGAACCCTGGCGGGGCGAACCCCTTCTGGAGCCTCTGAAGGCCGACCCGGAGAAGTACGTTCAGGATTCCGTGGCCAATTGGCTTAACGACGCCACCCGGACCTCCCCGCAATGGGTGATGGAGATTGTGGCCTGTTGGGAGAAAACATCCCCCACCAACGCCACCCACCGCATCGCCCGCCGCGCCTTGCGGACCATTAACAAGAAAAAATAGGAAGAGCGTGGGCATTGGGGTATGGATCCACGGATGTGATGGGGACGTGGTTGTGTCTATCCATGTAAGCAGGGATTGACCGCGAACCCATGCGAAAATACGCGAAAAATGGGGGTGCATCGTTGATGGGTCTCCCTCCAATTTGTTCACCCATTCCACCAACAACCACGACGAATTATATCGCATCCCCTCTCATTCCGTGCAATCAGTGGTATCCGTGGTCAGTTATATATGGCGGAATGATGTCCCGCCCTTTCAGGGCTGTCTATGCGATCCCCCATAAACCCGGGCGTTGCCCGGGCCTGTCATGTGACTGCCCCTTTGGGGCGATGACGGAGGTACGATTCATTGGCGGGTTATTATCCATGGTGTATTATCGTCGGCGTGGGAAATATCCGTCCACGGAATACACGGATGGACACGGAAATGATGGAGACGTGGGTTTGTCTATTGTTGTGATGAGGGATTGACCGCGAACCCATTGGAAATGACACGGAAATTTGGTGACTCCATCCCGATGTATGGTCTTCATAATTGATCACCCATTCCACCAACAACCCACACGGATTATATCGATCCATCTTCCATCTCGATGGTCCGTGTGCCAGATGCCCCAGCGGGGCAATATAACTCAGCCCAAGGCAAACGCTCAAGCGTGCGGCCTTGGGTATTGGATGATCCACGGACCGCACCC
>JAFIGB010000296.1 GCA_020831705.1 Candidatus Sumerlaeia bacterium
GCATGTGCGGTGGAGATCGAATGGGCGGCACTCCTCGAGGATGGAAGGGAGATTTCCCGGGATACACATCTGGGATGGAGCGGTGCCAACAAGCGCGACATTTTATATCGGCTTTCGGTGGAGGAATTTAACCCGGCTGCAACGTATACCCTCAAGGCCCACCTTGTCTCCAAGGGGGGCACCGATTCGACCGGTGATATCCGAATTCGACGGCCGGAATAGGACCGGGTGCCGGGAAGGCTTGCCCCCCGACGGGGATGGATCGCCATTGTCTTGGAGCGGTTTAATGGTTGAAAAACCGTCACCCCCAGACTGAGGAGACGATCCCGTGACTGATGCAGCGACTGGAAATCCACTTCCCGATGCAAAGGGATGGTTTGGCGAATTTGGCGGGCGGTTTGTTCCTCCCCAACTCGAACCCGTTCTCGATGAAATTGCGGAGGCTTTCGAGCGCTACAGGGATGACGAAGACTTCAACCGTGAATATGAATATTACCTGCGTCAGTTCGTTGGCCGTCCCAATCCTCTTTATCTTTGCGATAAGTTAACACGCCAGCAGGGTGGGGCGAAGATCTATCTCAAGCGCGAAGACCTCAATCACACCGGCGCCCATAAGATCAACAACACCCTCGGCCAGGTTCTTCTCGCCAAGCGGCTGGGGAAAAAGCGCATCATCGCCGAAACGGGAGCCGGGCAGCATGGTGTCGCCACGGCAACCGCATGTGCCCTGTTTGACATGGAATGTATTATCTACATGGGGGAGATCGACACCGAGCGCCAGGCTCTCAATGTCTTTCGCATGGAGCTTCTCGGCGCGAAGGTCGTTGCGGTAAAGCGCGGCACACGGACGCTCAAGGATGCCGTGGATGAGGCCCTTGAGGATTTGATCACGAATTACGAAACAACGTATTACATGCTCGGTTCCGCTGTTGGACCCCATCCCTACCCGGCGATGGTGAAGCATTTCCAGTGCATGATCGGGAGGGAAGCCCGGGAACAGATTCTTGCGGCGGAGGGTCGCCTTCCCGATGCCGTGGTTGCCTGCGTGGGTGGCGGAAGCAACGCCATTGGATTGTTTGCCCCCTTTTATGATGATCGCTCTGTACGTATCATCGGGGTGGAACCGGCCGGCAAGGGCCTCGATACCGGCGAGCATGCCGCATCAATTACCCTTGGGAAACCGGGAATCATCCATGGTTTTAAGTGCTATACACTTTCAGACGAAAATGGAGATCCGTTGCCGGTTCACTCGGTGGCAGCAGGGTTGGATTACCCGGGTGTCGGACCGGAGCACAGTTTTTACAAGGCCACGGGGCGGGGTGAATATGTGAGCGTCACCGACAGGGAGGCCCTGGATGCCTTTGTGGAGCTCGCAAGGGTGGAGGGGATCATCCCCGCCATTGAAAGTGCCCATGCCATTGCGTACGCGCTGAAACTTGCTGCTGAGATGGAACCGGGGCAGTTGATCGTCGTGAACCTTTCCGGCCGTGGGGACAAGGATGTCCGCCAGGTTGCCGGGATGGTGGAGGCGGGGGAGTACACATTGGAGGTTCGGGGGGCAATGGCCTGACCGGTTTTGGGGAAAACCCTTTGCGCTTCCCAGCCGCGGTGACCTAGGACACTGGAGGCGTTGGCGGTGAACGCTGATGCCGTTGCATTTAATTTACCTCAGTGGGTGATTGTCTTGGTCGAATGGTTCATTCCCGCAGCGGTTTTTTTCGCGAGAATCCTTGATGTTTCCATTGGTACCGTTCGGATCATCCTCGTCATCAAGGGGATGAAGTTCTTTGCGGCAACGGCTGGGTTTTTCGAGGTGACCATCTGGGTGTTGGCCGTCTCGGCGGTGATCACCAATATTTCCGACAGTCTCGCGACCCTGATCGCCTACGGTCTGGGATTTGCCGTGGGCACGCTGGTGGGGATGTGGCTGGAGGAGAAGTTGGCCCTGGGCAGCCAGTTGATCCGCATCGTCAACGTGGATGCGTCTCTCAACGTGGCGGCCTACCTTCGCGAGAAGGGTTACTCGCTGACGCGGGTGATCGGCGAAGGGCGCAATGGTCCCTCTGAAATTTGTTTCGTTGTCGTGAGCCGTCGCCGTGCGAAGCGGCTTACCGAGATGGTTTACACCTACTGCCCGCGGGCCTACGTGACCGTGGAGGACATTCGATCCGAAACCTTTGGCGACGAGTTCCAAAGCAGACAACCCAGCAAGATGCCCCTGTGGCGACGCTGGGTGCGCCAGCGATGACCTTCCCCCTGTCTATATTTTCACGACTTCCAGTCGGCTCCCACGGGGGCTTTGAAAGAGAGCAACACCATGGCCAATGAACGCATTCGCGTCTGCACCCTCCAGTATTACATCCGACCGGTGCGCAAGTTCGAGGAATTTCAGGATCAGGTGGATGCGTTGGTGGAAACGGCGGAGGATTACCACTGCCAACTTCTGGTATTTCCCGAATACTTCACCGCCCAGCTTTTGACGCTTGGTGACGTGAAGCGTCCCATGCGTGAACAGGTTCGCCATCTCGCCCGCATCAAGGATCGTTTTATTGAAATGATGAGCGGCCTGGCAAAGCGCGACGGTTTGTATATCGTGGCCGGGAGCCTCCCCGTCCTTGACGAAAACAACCCCGACATTGTCTATAATGACAGCTACCTTTTCGCCCCCTCGGGGGAGTTTGCCGTGCAGGGTAAAATGCACATGACACGTTTCGAGAAGGAGGAGTGGTTCGTCTCCCCGCGCAACCGCCTCAAGATTTTCGAAACCAGCTTCGGGCGGATTGCCACCACCATCTGCTACGATGTGGAATTTCCCGAGATTGCCCGTGCAGCCGCCCGTCGCAACGCCCACATTCTCGTCGTGCCGAGCTGCACCGATGACCGCCAGGGGTACCTCCGTGTCCGTTATTGTGCCCACGCCCGGGCCATCGAAAATCAAATGTATGTGGTCCAGTCGGGGACCGTTGGTTCCCTGCCCATGGTGCCTGCCGTTCACCTCAATTACGGCCAGGCCGCCATCCTCACCCCCAGCGACTTTCAATTTGCCCGCGATGGCATCCTTGCCGAGGGAATGCCGAATCAGGAAACCGCCGTTATTGGCGAGCTGAACCTGGACACCATCGAGAATCACCGCACATGGGGATCCGTCCTTCCCCTCAACGACAGTCACCGCACTGCGGAACTGGTGGCCGAACCGGAAGTGGTCCTTCTCTAAATACCGCCTTCAAAAAATCTCACTTGCTGCTTAAACCCTGCCGGGGTACCGTGCGCCCTGATGTGCATGTTACCCGGAGGGCGGCTGCCTGATGCGGGAAGAATCGGATCACGAAATTTTGGAAGGCATTGCGTCGGGAAGTCGCCGCTCCTTCCGCCAGATGTACGAGCGCCATGGCAGGATGGTGCTGATGGCAACCATGCGCCTGGTGAAAAATCACGAGGATGCCGAGGAAGCCACGCAGGATGCCTTCATGGCGCTGATGCGTCTGGGATCCCGTGCCCGGGAAATTGATTCACCCCGGGCCTGGCTGCTTCGGGTGGCTTCCAATCGGGTGATGGACCAGAAGCGGCGCCTCTCCTGCCGTCCCGAGGGCTCCATTCAGCCCACCGCCCAGGGCCGGGAAAACGAGCCTCCAAATTTGGTCCCCATGGAGCAGTTGATCACCTGTGATGCCGTCCAGCGGGAGAATCTTTATCATCGTGAACTCAACGATCGCATCTCAGCCCGGGCAAAGGAACTTCCGGAGCGCCAAATGCTGGCGTTCTCCCTTCGTCATTTTCAGGGGATGACCCTGAAGGAGGTGGCGGAAGTCATGGAGTGCAGTGTCGGTGCCGTAAAGGCCCACCTCCACATCGCCACGGCGAAGATCAGAATTCAGTTGGTGGAGGATGGGATCCTCGCGCCCCGGACCAGGGAAAGCAGAAGGGAAGTATCCAATGAATGACCGTATGAAGTGTGAAGAATATCATGGCCTGCTGGAGGAATGGCTCCTTGGAGAACTGGAAGGTTCCGAGGACCACCGGATGGAGGAGCATTTTTCCCGCTGCCATGAATGCGCCGTCCTTGCCGAGGAAACGGCCGAGTTCCTTTCCCACGCCCGCAATGGGGAAGAGGCCACGCCAAGCCACGCCACCATGGAGGGCATGTACGACCGGATGATGATGCAAATGGAGCAGGAGCGCGTCTTCACCCTGCCCACGATCCCCCGCAAGGGCGAGCTCGTTGTCACCAGGCGCACCCGCCCCCATGGCCTCGCCATTGCCGCCGCCCTCTTTTTCGCCTTGATCACGGCGGGGGCAATCTCGTCACGTATCCATCAGACGGACCGGGGGACCGGTTCCGTGGAGTATCAGGTCACCAATCGGGCGTCATCACTTGTTCCCAATCAGATTCATGCCCCGATCAAGGAGCGCCAACGTCAGATCGAGTCGGCCTTCAAGGATCCCATGGAACAGTAAATTTCTCACCCAAAGGAATTCGAAAAGCCCATGAACCCCACTCGTGCAGGGGTCTTTCTCTGTTTCTTTTTGCTCATTGCCTCCACCGTTGGCGCCGATTTTCCCGCCCTTTCAGACATCCTCAAGAAGGACTTTTTCGGTAAATCATGGGATGACCAGGGAGCCGAGGTCACCACCTACGAGGCCCGAACCTTTCATCAGGGACGGGAGCGGACCCACAAAGTGCTCCTCGTCACGAAAGCGGAAACACTCAACCGGGAGTTTTATGTCCCTGCTGACTGGCCTCATGGGGACAAGCCCCTGCTGCCGGTGATGAGCCAGCACTTTATGGCAACCATTGAGACGCCGACCTTGCCCCACCATCGCATGTCGACCTGTCAAGTTCGCAGGGATGACCCCGCGGACCTGGTGAGGATGAATACGTCCGTGCTTGGTTATCCAGGGATGGGGACGAAGGACATCCGTCATTTCGGCGGAAGGTCGGAAGTGGTCTACTTCTCCCCCCATGACGGGGAGGGGGGGGGATCGTGGACATTGAGCCACCCGGCCAATTCCCTCTACGAGGAGCAATTGTTTCTCACCCTGCGATCCCTTCCCTTCCGGGAGGGGCTTTCGGCACGCTTTCGCCTTTACCCACCCCAACTGACCTCGAATGCTGAGAAGCCAATGGCCGGGTTGGCCCTCCTTGAGGTTTCCCGGGAAGATGGAGAGTGGAAGGTCGAGGTGGAGGTCGAGGATGGACGCTGGTTGACTTTCCACATTGCCGCTGATTATCCCCACCACGTCGCGAGGTTCGTTCACTCCGACGGGCGGGAAATGAAGCTCCTGCATACGGAACGGGACGCTTTCTGGGAAAACCTGGAATAACCCAAAGGACATATCCTCCTGAATCATGGGAACGGCTCTTCCCTTTTTCCTGCTCGGGCTTTTGCTGACCATTGGTTACCTGCTCTGGCGCGTCGGCCCCGGTCGTCATGGACGGAAGGGCAACGCCCTGCCCCCGGAAGTTTATCTGGCGAAGGCGGAACGGGAGGCCCGGGAGGAAGCCGCGAAGAAGCGCGGGGTCCTCGAACTTGATCCGGGCGAAGAGAAAAAAAGAGAGCAATTGCTCAAAATGGCGGAACAAAATCAGGTTTCAGAATGTCAAACTGGCGGGGAGCGGGAGAAGTCTCCTGAACCGACAATACAAGGTGAGGAATCAGACCGTTGAAGACCCTATATTTCCCGATGTTCATGTTGTCGCTATTGATGCTGGTCATGGCCCACGGAGCCCAGCCAGCCCAGGCACAATTCGGCCCGGCGGCCTACATGGAGTCCTACTCCCCGAATTTGATCCGGGCGAATCAGTCCACGGAGGTTCGAGTGAGAATTCGAACCACAATCGGAAGTTACCCCTACCGGTTGCGTGTCACCAACGTGCCGACCAACTGGAGTGTGAACCCGACCCTTTCGAATTTTACAAGTAACCTTCCCAACAATCGCACCCATGATTTTTCCCTGAACATCACACCCCCCAATGCCAACAGCGTGCAACAGATTGGCATCCAGCTGGAGGCGCAAAATGACTTCGGCGATCTGGTTGTGGTCTTTCAGGAAAACATCACGATAACCTCCCGGCTTCCCCCCGGAAGTTTTTCAATCGATCAACCTGTTTTAAACAGCCAGATTGATGGTCAATTTGTCATTACATGGAACCCCTCTTCCTACGCCAATGAATATTCCGTCTTTGTACGTCGACGTGTTGAGGGGCAACCCGTGGAACCACCGGTTTTGGAACGGGAAACAGTCGTACCCTTGACGACCATTACTGCCGACGCCAATGAACTGGGAATGATCAAGGGGCAGCAGTATCAGGTCGACATCATGGCACGCAATGAAGTCGCCCAGACATGGAACTCGAACCAGCCACATACCTTCACAGTGCGGCCTGCCGATGCAGTGGGAAGTTTTTCCATCACAAGCCCCACACCAAATGCGGAAATCGGCACCCGGCCGGGCTTTCAGTGGACCGCTGCCTCGGCAGTGGTGAATTACGATCTTTCGATCCTTCGGGAGGTCAACGGCCTTCCCCAGATGGAGGACCCAGTCCTGATCCGTGAAGGGTTGACGGGCACCTCCCTTTCCTGGGAGGGCGATCCGCTGGCTCCCGGTGTCTACTACGTAAGCATGCGCGCCTTTGGCGAGGATGCCGGTGACTTCCGGTTCAACGACGGCGGTCCGGTGCGATTTGAAGTGGTGCAACTGACCGGTGCCTTCAGCCTGATTGCACCAAACAATGGGCAGTCCAATGTGCCGACAATCGGGATTCAGGATCAGGATGCCGAGTTCCTCTGGGAGCCCCTACCCGGTGCCGAGGGGTACAATTTCCGTCTATACGAGGAACTTCCCGGTGGTGGAAGGGAGCTTTGGACCCAGACCCAGGTGCCGCACATGTCGGGACTTCCCTTCATCTCCCACATTGTGAAGGGTCGGAATATGCTGGAGAATCGCCAGTATTCCTTCACGGTCTCCGCCTTTGCCGGAAATCAGGAGTTGCCATCGACACCGATGCGCCACACGTTCCAGACGACTCCGATGACATCGTTCAACCTTGTCTATCCCATTGCGAGCCGGTCGGATGTCTCGCGGACACCGGAGCTTCGCTGGAACCCCACCGGTGGAAGTAATATTGTCTATTTCGTTCAATTGGCACCGATGAATAACAACGGGACCCCACGAATGTCCGAGTTGATGTCCAGTGGGCCGATCACGGGAACCTCGCACACCTTCAGCCAAAACCTCGCGCAGGGACAGAAGTACGTCTGGCGTGTTACTGCGGAGAAGACCGATACCGACCCCCGTCATCGCCGGGTCAATCAGGGGAACTGGCAACGCTTCCAGGTGGCCGTCCCGTTGAATATCTTCAATCTTCTCATTCCCGGGAATGCCTCGACGATTCCGAACACCACCCCTGATGCTCCAATGGATGCCGTCAATCCGTTGCTTTCCTGGCAATCCGTTCCCAATGCCGAGGAGTACCGGGTGCAGTTGGTTGCCCTGGCTGCGAGTGGGGATTCCGCGAAAAACCTTTCCCTGCCACGTATAGACGTTCCCGCGGGGACGACGAGCCTCCGGCCGCTGGACCATGGGATTGTGCTCAACAGCAGGACGTCCTACGCCTGGTCGGTGAGTGCCCATGCCGGGCAGGCATCCCGCCTGGCGAATAATGGCCCCTTCCTCTTTACCACGGGTGATCGCCTGGAAATCTTCCGGTGCGACATGATTGACCACTTCCTGGGCCGCCAGCGTTTCAGCGGAAGGGATCGGCTTCTCGCCGGCGTGGGCGGAGGAGGATTTGATATTTCCTACTTCATCCTCAGCAGGCTCGCCGAACCGGACATGCCGCACTGTCATACAGAATCCGGCGACTGATCAGGCCCCGCTCCGATACAGCTACACAGAAAAATCCCCCCGGCTGCCCGGGGGGATTTTTTTCAACTGCTGCTGTTATTGCAGGATGTCAACGGACGACCTTGCGGTACTTCCCACGGCGGTTCTCAAAGAGGCGCGAGCCGAGTTCCTTCTCCCGCCACTGCTCGTATTCCTCGTAGTTCCCTGTATAGAACCGGACATTTCCGTCGCCCTCAAAGGCCAGAATGTGGGTACACACACGATTGAGGAAGAAACGATCGTGGCTGATCACCATGACGCATCCGGAGAAGGAAAGAATCGCCTCCTCAAGAAGACGCAACGTATTGACATCAAGATCATTGGTCGGTTCGTCGAGAAGGAGGACGTTCCCCCCTTCCTTGAGCAACTTCGCCAGATTGGCGCGGTTACGCTCGCCACCGGAAAACTGGCTGACAGGCTTTTGCTGGTCGGAGCCCTTGAAGCCAAAGCGGCTCAGGTACTGGCGAACCGGGACACTGCGCTTGCCCAGTTGGACCTCGTCATTGCCGCCGCCAATTTCCTCGACAAGTGTGTGGCTCCCCTCCAGGGAGGAGCGCTCCTGATCGACGTAGCTGATCTTTACGGTGCTTCCCGTGTTGACGGTGCCATTGTCGGGCGACTCCCCACCAACGATCATGCGGAAAAGTGTCGTCTTGCCTGCCCCGTTGGGGCCGACGAGACCAACAACCGCTGCCCGGGGGAGGGAGAAATCCAGTTCATTGATGAGGGTGATTCCATCATAACCCTTGGTGACCTTCGCGAAGTCGATGACCTTGTCACCGAGATGGGGGCCGGGAGCGATGCTGATGGTCGCTGCGTCCTTGTTGGCTGCTGCAGATTCCTCGGCCACGAGGCGCTCGTATTCAGCCAGACGGGAGCGCTGAAGTTCATGGCGATCCTTGCCACTCATGCGAATCCAGGAAAGCTCGCGTTCCAGTGCCTTGCGCCGGGGGGAATCCTTCTTCTCATCGGAGGCCAGGCGGGCAAGTTTCTGCTCCAGCCACGAGGAATAATTCCCCTCGAAGGGAATGCCGCGGCCACCTTCGAGTTCGAGAATCCATTTGGTGATGTTGTCGAGGAAGTACCGGTCGTGGGTGACGATAATGACCGTTCCGGGGTAATCACGGAGCTGCTCCTCCAGCCAATCCACGGTGACGGCGTCAAGGTGGTTGGTGGGTTCGTCGAGAAGGAGGAGGTCGGGTTTTTCAAGGAGCGCCTTGCAAAGGGCAACGCGGCGCTTTTCACCGCCTGAAAGTGTGCTGACAAGGCGGTCATCCTCGGGGAGGCAAAGGGCGTCGGCGGCCTGGTCGAGCTGGGTGTCGATGTTCCATGCATCGGCTGCATCGAGCTTGTCCTGGAGGTTGGCCATGCGATCCATGAGCTTTTGCATGTCATCGTCGCTCATTTCCTCGCCCATCTTCATGGTGATCTCGTCGTATTCGGCGAGGTCGGCCATGATGGATGCAAAGGCGGACTCGATATTCTTGCGTACGGTGGCCGCCTCGTCGAGCTTCGGTTCCTGCTCCACGATGCCGACGCGATATCCCTTTGAAAGCTCGGCGCGACCTTGGAATTCCTGGTCGAGCCCGGCCATGATCTTCAGGACGGTCGACTTGCCGGAGCCGTTTTCTCCAACGATGCCAATTTTTGCACCGGGAAAGAAGCAAAGATTGATGTCCTTGAGGACCTGCTTTTGCCCGTAGTACTTATTAAGTCCAAGCATTGTGAAAATATATTGTTCTGCCATGTGGAAGCCCTTTCCAGCTTTTTGCGACCGGGAAGATGGGCCTGCAGGCTCGCTGAGGAAAGGGAAAAATCTATGGGCTTGCCCAAATCAGCGGTTGTATGGAAAATCCAGCAACTTTTACTGGGGATACCGCCATGATAAACCGCCTCCTTGCCCTGACCCTTCTCGCTTCCGCACCCCTCAGCCTTCTGGCAGGGGAGGATCGCCTTGTTCTCTTCGAGGACTTTGAATCGGAGCCCTTCTTTATTTCCCACCCATTGGTGGAAGCCGCACCG
>JAFIGB010000303.1 GCA_020831705.1 Candidatus Sumerlaeia bacterium
TTCCTTTATGATAACAATTTGTACTTATTAGGGAGGTGGATTATGATTTCCGTAAAAAGAGGGGGGTGAATGTGCTTTGGTTCCGATTTGTGCGATGAAATATTTACTTATTTCTGGCAGCTGGCCGATGCGTCAAAATCGTGGAAAAATTAGGGTTTACCCCGAAAAACACCTTCCATTTCTACCCGTTTGTCTTGACGCCTGCCGAAATGCCTTTATTCAATGGCTGACAAGTTCGGTATTAATGAACCCAGTTTAGTGCGCTCTAACGAAACTGAAAACTGAATAGGAAACGGAGACCCCCGCAAATGAACTGTTCCTCTGGAAAGAATCCTCCAGGCTGGCTTCGTGCAACCCTCGCCGTACTGGCACTGTCAGGGTTGACGGTAACCTCCAACGCCCAGGTCGCCGAGTATTTCGTTGCTTCCGGCCAACCCATTGACCCCGACACATCCTTTGAAGTGGGGGTGTCCATGTCAGGAAATACCGTTGGCCCCCTCGACGCCTACGGATTTCTCGTCACCTACGATCTCACCGAGATTGATTCCATCTCCGTTTCCACACCTGACATTGGATCGGGAAGCTTTATTTTCGACCTCATCTCCCTCGGGCCACCCACGGTGTCCGGCAATACCGTTACACGGCGGGTTTCGGGTCTTTACTCCGGATCTGAGGGACTCAACCCTCTCAATGGCCGGTTTTCCACGATTACCTTCAATCGCACATCGCTGATTTCCGGAAGCCCCAGTTGGAGCATTGTCCCCGACCCCATCCTCCTTGATGGTTCCTTCCTGTCAGGGGATGACAGCCTTAAAATTCCCGCCTCCATCGTCTTCATCCCCACACCGGATCCGGCACTTCCATCCAATCCGGTCCCGGAAAACCAGGCGACCGCCGTGCCCTTCGACACGACGCTGAGTTGGACGGTTACCGGCACCGGGCCCGTTGAGGATTACGAGGTGCGAATCTGGGAACCGGGCGATGCACGCCCTGTGGCACCCACGGCCATCGTCACCTCCCCCGCCTACAGTCCCACCCTGGATACGGACACCCGCTATCGCTGGGATGTCGTCGCCAGGGCGGGGAGTTCCACCACGGCGGGACCAACCTGGAATATGCGGACGGCCCTCAATGAAACGCCCGCCGTTATTTCCTACTTCATTACCGGCGACCCCAATACGCCAAACTCGCCCGTGACGCTGACCGCTCAACTGGAGGACAACACGCTCGACGTGGGCGGATTCGCCCTTTCCATCGCCTTCAATCCCGACCACCTGAGCTATATCCCCGACACCGCCGTCATTTCGCCCGACAACGACTTCTCCTTCGACCTGCAGAGCATTACCGAACAGACGGGAAGATTGAACCTGACCGCCATTGCCAGTGAGAACGGCACTGTGGGTGAGGAGGGTGTTCTCTTCCGTGCCGGTTTCATGACAACGGCAACCCCCGGGACGGTCGACGCCTTCGGCATCCCGGCGAACCTCGTGGTGGAGGACCATCCCACTGTCCTCGACACCCTCCTCGCCACCGGGGATGACAACCCCGGCATTCACAAGAATTTCCAACGACTCGCCAGTTTCGAGGCCCCACCCACACCGATCAACCCCACACCCGCCGATGCCATGACCGGGATTCCCACGACCCTCCAGTTCAGCTGGAATGTTGATGGACCGCCTGTCTATAACAGCGAATTCGAACTATACGTTTGGGAGGACGGCGACACCAAGCCGACGGAACCAACGGTGACCACCACCGAGACCTTCGCCCAGGTATCCGACCTCGAGCCCTTTACCGACTACCAGTGGCAGGTGACCAACCGTGCCGGCACCCTCAGCGCGGACAGCGACACCTGGACCTTCACCACGGGGGTTGATGCCGGCGTGGCCGTCATCGGATATACAACCATTGGCGACCCGACCGTGGTGGGGAACACCATCACGCTGCGGGCAACAATCGAGGAAAACGACTTCCTTGTGGGCGGCTTTTCCTTCTCCCTCTATTACGATGAGGACCTTCTCACACCGACGGGGACGATGCGGGCCGTCAGTGGGTCCGACTTTGGTGACTTTGACCAGTCCCTCACGACAATCCTCTCCGACCGCGTGAACCTGACGGGTTTCTACATTGATCCCGCCGCCACCGCCATGACGGGCGATCTCTTCGAAATCGACCTGGTGGTCAATGCGCCGTTGACACTCGATGCATTCAACATGCCGTCGAGCATTTCCCTCACGGACAACCCCCTTACCTTCGACAATCTGGTGACCTTTGGGGACGACAACGACCCGATTCCCCATGTGTTCGTACGCCGCGAGACTGAACTTGCTCCGACACTTATCTTCGTCGGCATGCAAACATCCAACCCCAACCCTCCCCTCGCCATTCCCGGGGACACCATCACGCTGAACATGGCATCGAACATCGACATGACGACACCGAATGTCACCATTGCAGGCCGCACTGCCACCGTCAGCGGGTCCGGGTCGAGCTATACAGCCTCCATCGTCGTCACCAACGACGAACCAAGCGGCAACGTGGCCTTATCGATTTCCGGCTACGAATCCCTGACCGGCGCACCCGGTCCGACGGTGACCTCCACAACGAACGACAGCTTTGTCTATATCGACAAGTCAAGGCCATCGGTGACGATCACCATGCCCGTGGAAGCCACGAATCAGACCTTCATTCCCGATGTGGAAGTCCAGTTCACCATTCCCATCTTCAATCTCACCCTTGGTGATTTCGTGGGCGATGGGATCACGGTCTCCAACCTTCAGGGCTCCGGCTTTGAGTATACGGTGGAGGTCACCATCACCGGGACTGATGGGGCCAAGACTCTTTCCCTCCCCGAGGGTTCGGTAAACACCCTTGCCGGAAACACCAACACCGCCTCCAACGTCGCATCGGTTATATACGACACGACGGCACCGACCTCCTCCATCGCCGCCGATTTCCCGAGCCGGGTTGAATCGCCGATAACGGGTACCTTCAGCGCCGATGATGGTGCGGGCTCCGGCGTCGACACCGTCTCGCTCTGGATCAAAACTCCCGACGATTCGTGGACAAGTGGCACCGTGGTTTCCGGCGGTGTATGGTCCTACATCCCGACCGCAGGAACAGGGGTTTACGAGTTTACGACCATCGCCACTGACCTTGCTGGCAACACGGAGGCAACTCCCGAACCAGGCGACCCCGGGGAGATTTCCGTCCTTTGGAATGCAGTGGAAAACGGTCCCTTCACGATCGATACCGTGGAAGCGGGAACCTTCTCCTTCCCCATGACCAATGACATCGTTATCAACCTGACCTTCGATGCCGGTTCAACAGGCGGACCGATTACCGTCAGCCGTGCCCTGGGCAACGTGGCCCCGGTGGGAATCATCGCCGACCGCCTTATTGATGAACACCTCAACATCGACGGGAACTTCACGGGGTCGGCCACCCTTACATGGCCGTATGATCCCGACAACGCCGCCGGCCTGGATGGCTCCATCGAGTCGGTATTCCAGTTTGACGGCAACGATCTGCTGAACCAGTTCCCGGTGACCGTCTTCTCCAATGTCATCACAGTGGTTGGAATTACCAGCTTCAGCGAGTGGTTCGCCGGGTCGAACAATGCGGACGTCATGGACTGGATGGAGTTGGTGGACTGATCAACCCACACCCGCCCGAGACATGGGCGAGGCTTCACTTTGACATCCACCCGCCAATAAGGCGAGAACCCAAGCCCCCCGGAAGTTGCAAGCCGCAACCGGGGGGCTATTTTTCTGGCAAGGAAGTCCGATCATTCGATCCACGGCGGAAAAACCCCAGGGAATACCACCGGCAGGTTCCGAAGATTTCCGGTTAAGCCCCATGATGGTGCTCCCGGCATTGATTGGCCTGGCGCTGTTGCTGCGATTTTGGACCATCGGAAATCTGCCGCTTCACCCCGACGAGATTCATTACGTCTTTGACTACATGGTCGGTGAGGAAACCGGGTGCCTTTCGTCCATCAGGGGGCTGGATTGCTCCATGCTTGTGGAGCGGCGCTCGGCCCATCCGATGCTGGTCCCCCTGCTGACGCGGTGGCTTTGGTTTCTCCCTCTGGGTTGGGCGGTGGATTGGACCCCGGGATTCTGGAGGGGTTTCAATGCGCTGGTGGGAAGCCTCACCGTGGTTCCTGCCTGGCTGGTGGGGAGGCTCCTCGGGGGGAGGCTTCAGGGGTTCTTCGCGGCGCTGTTTGTCGCCATCGGTCCCGCCCTTGTCTGGACTTCCCGCACGGCTTACCTGGATCCCGTCTATACGTTCTTCATTGCCAGCTGGCTGGCTGCCGTGGCGTGGAGCTGGAGGGGGGGAGGCGTCCGGGCGATTGTCCTTCAGGGCGTGTTCTTTGGCCTCCTTTTTTCGACGAAAATTTCCGCCCCTCTCCTGCTTCCCCCCTTCCTCGCCGGACTGTTTCTGGCACCCGCCGGAACAAGCACGCGACAAAGAATCGAGCACCTTCTTCTTGGTTCCGGGATTGCCTTTTTTCTTTGGGTGCTTCTTTGTGATCCCGGTTCGTACTGGGGGGCAATCTTTGAGCCAAGTGACATTCGATATGCAGATACCTGGGAGCGGGAACGATTCGGAGGCGCTTTGAATTTGGTGTTTGTCGATCTGAATTACTACTTCACCACACTGATCTGGGACACACCAATCACCGCCCCCATTTTTGCGGCGATGGCGTTGTATCTCGTCAAATCGACCAGGAATGGATATACACTTCTATTGGTCTTTACCGTTGTCTGCCTTGCCCCGCTCCTGCTCCTGCACCACCCGAGACTCAGTGGCCGCCATGGGTTCATGCCGATCCAGCTTCTGCTGGCGCTCCTGGCCTCACACGCGGCGTTCCTCCCCCGCCGGTGGATGCTTGGGGGCCTGGGTGCGATGATCCTCCTTGCCGGGACAAGCATCGCCATCCATCCCTTTCGGGACATGCCCTTCAGCCCACGGTCCTACAATGCCCTGGAGCAGGACGCCCTCTACGACCTGATGTCTCCGTATATCCACCAGCGCCATCCATCGCTTTCCCTGGTGGTGGTTCCAGGGGAGGGATTTACAGACCCCTGGATTGTCACCATTCGAAATGGTCAATTGGCGGAAGGGGCGATTGTCTATCTTGCCCCACCCCGCAGTCGGTCGCGCCCAAACAACGAAGCGTGGCAGTGGGCCGACCTGGTTGTCGTTGCGGATGAGATGGAGGACGTCATGAGTCCCGTTCCCGACTCCTTTACCCGCCAGGCACGCAATGACGAGGAGGGTCTAACTCTATACATGCGGACAAATGGGGAGGCGCGGCGGTCGATTTCTCTTGGCGATCTCCCCGAGGACGGCAACGGGGGCCACTTGGTCGTCCTCCCGGGGAATGTGCATCCGATTTCGGGACGGGTCCGCCATGGAGAAGATTGGCTGACCCACCCGTCTGGGAAGTCCTCCTTTTTTGAAGGCCCTTTTATGGTCACGGGAGGGGATGGGGGGGATTTGCTGGAGATTTACCCTCCCTCACGGCGGGACGTTTTATGGGGATTTTGACGCCCCCCAAAATCTCACCATTGCGTTGGGGGATGCTCACTGCCATGATGGAATGAGACGCCCGGGAGGTACCCCAGAACCACATGATCCAAAGAAAATCGCTTTTCTTCCTCGTTTTTTTCATCCCCAGCACCCTTTTTGGCGACATTGTCTTCGAGATGGCTCCACCGACCCCGGTGGAGGAGGCGGAACCCGTCGCGCGAATGACACCGAAGGAGCAGGCTGTGAAAATTCTCACGGATGAGAGCCTGAGCACCAGTGAACGTGCCGCGCGCCTTCGATCCCTGGCAAACGCCAACCCTGATGACGGCTCCTCCTGGTCGGCCTACGGTGAAGCCCTGGAGCAGGCGGGTGATTATTCCCGCGCCATGGAGGCCTTTGAGCGGGCAAGCCGGGTGGATTCCTCCCTCTACACCCCGTGGCTGTGGATTGGCATCCTTGCAAAGCGCGGAATTCCCGAACCGGACCTCCCGAAGGCGGAACGGGCCTTTCGCCGTGCCCTGACGGAGGGCGCACCCCGGCCACGAACCCTCAACGAGCTTGGTGTCACCCTTGCCCTGCAAAACAAGGGCAACGAGGCGATCCGCGTCTGGCAGCAGGCCATCGAGGCGGACCCGGATTGGGGCGTTCTATACAACAATATCATCCGCATGGCCCGCTCCATGGGCCGCGATGAGCTGATGCACGAAATGGCCGAGCGTGCCCTCCATGCCGAACGATTCGAACCCGCTGCCATTTATCTGTACGGCGAGTGGCTCCTCTCGAACCGGCGGGGGGACGATGCCATTGCCTTCTACGAAAAGGCGATGGAGATTCACCCCGAGAACCTGCGCTTTCGCTACTCCCATGCCCTGGCCCTGGTGCAGATGGGCAGGAAGGAACCCGCGATGGAGAAGCTGCGCGAGGTCAACAGGATCGCCACGGAGGAAAGCCCCCTATCAGAGTTGGCCCTGGCCTACCACTTGGAAATCTTCAAGCTGGAACACCCCCGCGACGAGGCCACCTTTCAGCACGCCCGCAAACTCATTTTCAGCAACTCCGATGGAAGTCCCGCCCGCCCCCGCGACCTGACACGGGCGGTGCGGACCCTCGACACCATCGTGGAAAAACATCCGGAACTTTGGAATGCCTACTTCGCACGGGGCCGTGCCCAGCGTCTCCTCGGTGAGTATGAGGATGCGGAGGCCGATCTCAAGCGCGCACTGGAAATCCTTCCCGGCGAGCCGAACTCCACCATGGACCTCGCACTCATTCGCCGCGACCAGTATCGATTCGACGAGGCGGCAGACCTGGCTGACAAGGCCATCGAGCGTGCTCCGCGTGATCCGCTCTTCGCCATCAACGGTGGATTGATCATGGTGGATGCGGGGCGGTGCGAGCGCGGCTGGGAGCTGTATAGACGCCTCCAGCGCCTCACCGACGAGCAGTTCTCCGTCCTTCTGTTGGACCAACTGGAATCAAACTGCCGCGAGGAACGCCGATGAGCACCGAAACCGGTCCCAACAATGAGCAGGAGGCCCTCGCCCCTCCTGCCGAATGGCCGCTGGCCAAGGCCGCCGAGGACATCGAGGTGCTCATCCGGGCGCGTTACCCGCTGATTGCCGTCCTTTCCTGGGAGGAGGAGCGGGTCCTGAACAACCTGATCGCCGTCGCGAACCGGTTGGGCAAAAATTTATTCGAATGGTCGATCACCCGCGGCCTGCTTCGCCACCGCGCCAATCTTTCCGCCAAGGCGGAGGGAAAGCGGGGCACGAAGGATCCCATCGTGGCCCTTCGCGAGATCATGGACATCAGCGAACCCGCCATCGTGGTCCTGAAGGATTACCACCTTTTCCTGGGTGATGCCTCGGTGAAACGCGGCCTGCGCGATCTGGCCAGTTCCCTGCGCTTCACTTATACATCGGTGGTGATTCTTTCACCGCCCTTTACCATTCCCCAGGAGCTGGAAAAAGACCTGACCATCGTCGATTTTCCCCTGCCCTCGATTGAGGAACTTGAGGATCTGCTGGGGCGGATCGAGGTCGAGGTGGAGGAGGCGCCGGAATATGAGGTCACGAGGGACGTCACCGGGCGCCGCGCACTACTGGAGGCAGCCCTTGGCCTGACCCTTTCCGAGGCGGAAAACGTCTTCGCCAAGGCGCTTGTGAAGGCAAGCCGCCTGACGGAAGCGGAGGTCCCCTTCATCTTTTCGGAAAAGCGCCAGATCATCCGAAAGAGCGGCCTGCTGGAGTACGTGGATATACACGAGAACTTCGAGGACATCGGCGGCCTCGAACACCTCAAGCAATGGCTGGTCGAGCGGCGGCTGGCCTTCACGCGCGAGGCCCGGGACTTCGGTCTGCCGGTACCCAAGGGTGTCCTCCTCATGGGCGTCCAGGGGTGCGGTAAGTCACTCAGTGCGAAGGCCGTTGCCTCGTTGTATAGAATGCCGCTCCTGAGACTGGATATGGGGACGGTCTTCGGCAGCTTTGTCGGGGAATCGGAATCAAGAATCCGCGGCGCCCTCAACCTTGCCCAGGGCGTCTCCCCCTGTGTCCTCTGGATCGACGAAATAGACAAGGGCCTCGGCGGCCTGAAGGGGGATGGCAGTGGGGATTCGGGAACCAGCCAGCGGGTTTTCGGCACCCTGGTGACATGGATGCAGGAGAACGACAAGCCGGTCTTTGTCGTCGCGACAGCGAACAACATCTCGTTTCTTCCGCCGGAAATTCTCCGCAAGGGCCGCTTCGATGAAATTTTCTTCATCGACCTTCCCAACGAGGAAACCCGGGCGGGAATCTTTGCGATTCACCTGACGCGCCATGGCCGGGACCCGCGCCAGTTCGACACCGGGAAGCTGGCCGCGGCCACCGACGGCTTCTCCGGCGCGGAGATTGAGGCCGCCCTTGTGTCGGGACTTTTCACCGCCCTCCATGCTGGACGGGAGCTTTCCACGGGGGATCTCCTTCTGGCCGTCAGCGAAACCTTCCCCTTGAGCCGCACAATGCGGGAGGAAATCGTCCGGATCCGTGACTGGGCCAAGGGCCGTGCGCGCCCGGCGGAATAGGGAATCCCACTCGCTGGGGTCGTTTCACGATCTGCGACGCCCCGGGATCCCTGCATTTGGTCTCTTTTTCATGCTGAAAATGCCTCCCATCCTCTTTCCGCTTGTCCACGGGCGGATCGCCCCAATCATTCGCCCATGATTTATCCGACCTTTTCCGAATTCGAGCAGCTCGCGACCAAGGGGAACCTGGTTCCCATTTGCAGGGAGTTGCTTGCCGACATGGAAACGCCCGTTTCCCTTTATCGCAAGCTGGAGCAGGATTGCCCCCATACCTTCCTCCTCGAATCGGTGGAGCAGGGCGAGCGACTGGGGCGATACAGTTTCCTGGGGACCGACCCCTCCATCATTTTTCGGGTGCACCGGGGCGAGCAGGAAATCGTCGCCCCCGGCCATGACCTGAAGCCGCTGGCCACACCCGTGGAGACCTTGCGGGCGCTGATCGGACGCTACAAGCCGGTCACCTACCCGGGCCTGCCACCCTTCTTCGGTGGGGCCGTGGGGTATCTTGCCTACGACACGGTGCGGTTTTACGAACGCATCCCCGACACACGTCCCGACGACCTGAATCTTCCCGACAGCGTCATCATGATCACCGACCAGATCGTGGCCTTCGACCATGTGCGCCATCGCCTGGTGCTCATTGCCAACGCCCATCTGGAGGAGGGCTGCGACCTGCGGGCGGTGTATGATGCAGCGGTCTCGAAGCTGGACCTGCTGCGGGCGCGCCTTCGTGCGCCGATGCCGGTGGATTCCACACGCCCCCGCCGCAAGCCCGCACCGGAAACGCTGGAGGCCTTCAGTGACCTTTCGGTTCCCGTGGCGTCCAACACAACGCGGTCGGAATTCGAGGGGATGGTCCTGAGGGCAAAGGAATACATCGTTGCCGGCGATATCTTTCAGGTGGTCCTCAGCCAACGGTTCAGTGCGCGGATTACCTGCTCGCCCTTCGATGTCTATCGTGCCCTTCGGGCGGTGAACCCGTCGCCCTACATGTTCTACCTCAATTGCGGTCAGGACTTCCAGCTGGCCGGTTCCTCGCCGGAGATCCTGAGCAAACTGCAGGAGGGGGTCGTGACCGTCCGCCCCATTGCCGGAACGCGAAAGCGTGGCATGGACGAACGGGAGGACAAGGCCCTGGAGGAGGATCTGCTGGCTGACGAGAAGGAGCGCGCCGAGCATGTGATGCTTGTCGATCTTGGCCGCAATGACGTGGGCCGTGTTTCTCGCTTTGGCACGGTGACCGTGGATGACTTCATGACCATCGAGCGATACAGCCATGTCATGCACATCGTCAGCAACGTGACCGGGGATATAGACACTGGGCGCGATGCCATTGACGTCCTTGCGGCGACCTTTCCCGCCGGGACGCTTTCCGGTGCGCCCAAAATCCGGGCCATGGAAATCATCGACGAACTGGAAGTCGCCCGCCGCGGTCCCTACGGGGGCACCGTTGTCTATTTCGCCTTCGATGGCGACATGGATTCGTGCATTATCATCAGGACGGCGGTTATCCGCGGCGACCAGGTGTATGTGCAGGCCGGTGCCGGAATTGTCGCAGACAGCGACCCGGAAAGCGAATACATGGAATGCGTGAACAAAGCGCGGGGGATGCTCAAGGCCGTGGATATGGCCGAGCAGGGGCTCGACTGATTTCTGCCATCAGGCGAGGAGGTTCCGCGTGGCCACCTCGACGTCCTCCTGACGCATGAGCGATTCACCGACAAGAATTGCCTTCGCCCCGTGGCCTGCCAATTCGCGCACATCCGCAGGTGTGAATATTCCCGATTCAGCAACAAGGAGGGCACCCGCCTCGATAATGGCAGGGGCCAGACGTGCGGTAATGTCCAGCGAGACGGAAAAATCACGGAGGTTGCGGTTGTTGATGCCGCAAAGGTGAGGGGTAAATCCCGTCGCGGTGACACGCTCCCATTCCTCCTCGTCGTGAAATTCCACCAACACATCAAGACCCAGTTCCGTTGCCTGATGATGCAGGTCGACCAGTTCGCCCGGATCCAAGCAGGCAGCGATGAGGAGGATGGCATCGGCCCCTGCGGCGCGTGCCTCCAGAATCTGAATCGTGTCTATAATGAAGTCCTTGCGGAGAAGCGGCAGCGAGACCGTGCCAAGAACCTGGCCAATGTAGTCAATGCGCCCCTGAAAGAACGACACATCGGTGAGGATGGATAGACAGGTGGCACCACCGCGCTCGTAGGCCGACGCGATGGTGACGGGATCGAAGTCCTCGCGAATGACGCCCTTGCTGGGGGATGCCTTCTTGACCTCGGCGATGAGGGCCGGGCGACCATCCCGTTCCGATGCCCGCCGCAATGCGTCGAGGAAGGGACGGGGGGGCGGGCCGGAGCCTGCCATCTCCACAAGCGACGCCGCACCAGGGCGCTGCTTGAGGACGGCAACCTCCTCCTTCTTCACGTCGATGATCTTCTTGAGTATATCGGGAACCTGGCTCATCGGGTCTTTTATCAGTCTTCCTTGGATGCCTGGATGATGTGCTGAAGCACCTGGGCGCCGCGCCCCGAAAGCTGTACTTCCCGGGCATGGTTGAAGGCCTGCTTCATATTGTCCTCGTGACCGGCAATGTATAGCACGGCTGCAAGGTTGAGGTTGATGACATCGGAGATGGGGCCTTCCTGGCCCTCAAGGACGGCTCGAATTTTTTCCGCGCTGTCCTCGGGTCCGTCGGCGACAAGCTCCGCCATTTCCACGGCCTGAAGCCCCAGATCGCTCGGCTCGAGGTAGAACTGCTCAATGTCGCCATTTTCTGTGAGATGAAGCCCGCGGGTAATCTGGGTAAGGCTGATCTCGTCCTCCCCGTTGGCACCATGCACCACCAGGGCACGGCGACGTCCCAGTAGGCGCAACGTTTCGGCAATCGGTTCCATCAGTTCATGATGGGAGACCCCGACAAGCTGGTGGGTCGGGTTGGCCGGGTTGGAGAGGGGGCCGGCGAGGTTGAAGATGCTCCGGAAGCGGATTTCCTTCCGGGTGGGCCCGGCATGGCGCATCGCCGGA
>JAFIGB010000304.1 GCA_020831705.1 Candidatus Sumerlaeia bacterium
GCTCTCTTGAGGAGCTCATTTAGCAGTCCCGTGTCGGTGCTGAAAATCAGCCTCCACGCAAAGGCAACAACCACCATCATTGTCACGACGGGAATGTAATAACACGCCCTGAAGAAACGAATGAAGGGGATATTTGGCTCCACCAGGATCGCCAACAGCAGGGAAAGGGTGATAATGATGGGCACGACCAGGAGGTAGAGGACGGAATTCAGGAGTGCATACCAAAATGAATAGTCATACATGAGACGACGGAAATTGTCGATACCGACAAACTCGTTGGTCGGCGCGCCGGGGAAGTAATCCCACATCGAAAGCGACAGCGCGCTGAACATCGGATACAGCTGGAAGACCCCAATAAGGACGATAGCCGGCGCCAGAAAAACGTAGGCGATGCCCGTCTGTCTTAACTTCTTCTTAGTCAAGGATGACATTCCATCTCTCCTCGGCGATCTTGAGTGCCTCGTCCGCTTCCATCCTGCCGAGAGCGACCGCTTCGGTCACATCGTCGAGCATTTTGAAGAGGATGTTGGCGTTTGGAACTGGTCGCAGGACCGTGCTCTTTTGCATCTGAACACCACTGATGGCCCTGGCCTGGCCCCCAAAGGAATCATCGGGATCGGTGAAGTACGGATCCTCAAGGGAGGCAATGGTACTGGGCAGGATCGTGACCTGCTTGCTGAATGCCAGCTGGTTCGCTGCGTTCGTGATGTGGGCAGCGAACTGAGTCGCTTCGTGGGGGTGGACGGTTTGGCTTGAGACGGCAAGGACGAAAAGGGCCACGAGGTACTGCTCCGAATCAGGAAAACGCAGGAGGGGTGCGATGGTGGTGTTTTTATAGACGTCGGGGGAATCGTTCTCAATTTGTCCCATGAACTGGGGACCGGTTTCGAGGATAGCCAACTGACCCGTCTTGTACATCTCAATGGGGCGACGGTGCGTTGCGGAAACAGCCTCGCGGGGGACGAGACCCTGGCGGTACAGATCCGTCCAGAATCGCATGACCTCCACACCGCGCGGGGTATTGAAGGCGGCAGCAGTGCGTGCCTCATTGAGGAGGGGCACTCCGGCGGTCCAGAAGAAATTCTTCATCGAACCGGCCTCCGTATAGATCGGGAAATAGCCAAACTTTCCGGTTTCCTCCCTGATGATCCGCATGAAATCCGGCAACTCGTGAACCATCGTCGGAACGTCATCGGGCGTTAAACCGGCCTCCTCAATGATCGCATTGTTAATGAACAACACCGCGGAGGAGGCATACCAGGGAACGGAGTAAAGCTGGCCGTCATACCTTCCGGAATCATAAAGGAGACCGGGCACGTAGGCGGCGATCTGCTCCTCCGTCAGGTGATCGTCCATGGGATGGAGCAACCCCTTCTCGACGTACTCAAGCATGGAGTCCGAAGGTAGGTTGATCACATCCGGTGAACGGTTCGCGAGGAACGATGTCATCAGCTTGGTTTCATACTCCCCGGCCGGTGAATCAATCCACAGAATCCGGACATCAGGGTTTTCCGCCTCGAACTCGGCAATCAGCCCATTGATGAAATCATCGAATGTCGGGCGAAGTTGCATGGTGAGAAAGGTGATGAGCTTTCGCCCGTCATCGGTGGTTTCCTTCCGTGGTGGAGGACCAAGGCAGGAGGCAAGCACCAGGGTGGCAATCACCAGGAGGGTGGGAATGGAAAGGTTCTTCAACATCTTCGGTCGTCACCTCCAGAAGGGGGACAGGGAAGGATAAGGTCGTCAAAGTGACGCCGTGGAGCTAGGAATATTTACCGGGTGGGATCGGTGCAACAGGAAGGATGGGATTTTTCATAGGCATTTAATTAAATACGAATCGCATTTCTTGAAAATTGCGCAAACTGTATCCTCCCCCTCTCAATTTCGATGATTTTTGCTGATTTTCGGGAATTGCTCCACAGGTTGGAGCGTTGGCCCTTGACCACACCGTAATCACCCCCATCAAGTCTGGGGTCGCAGGACCAACCCTTGGAGGAGGACCCTCAATGACCAAAAAGTTTCAGCTGAGAACCCTGGCCGCCGTTGCTGCCTTCACTGTTTTTAGTGCCATGACAGCCCCGCTTTCCGCCACACTGCTTGATGACGCCGTGTGGTTTGAACGCGAGGTTGGCGACGGCCTGGTGTGGAAGTATTACCATTTCGACAATCTCTTTGGCGGGAAACAAAGCGTTTCCTTCATCGAAGTCGATCTGGACAATCCCAACGTGGACCTCGCGATCAACTTTCGTGACAGCTTCGTTGGCCCCAGCCCCGGAGTTTCCCATGAAGATTTCCCCCGCGCGCGGACCAGTATCCTCGCCCCGGAAATCCCCGGTGCCAAGGCCGCCGTTAATGGCACCTACTTCAACACCCAATCCTACGATCCCGATAATCCATCCACCCCCTGGGGCGGAGGCACCACCTATCTCAAGGTCGATGGCGACGTCATTCACACCTTCGACGGTTCCAACGTAAACCGCTACCTTCAGGGCATCCTTTTCAATGACAAGAACGACCTTGAAATCTCCCGCAAAACCACCGGTTGGGCCAATGTGCAATCCAACTGGCAAAACATGATGATCAGCGGCCCGGTGCTCATCGATAATGGCGTACTTGAAACCTATGATTCCGGCAACACACACGCAAACGCACGCCACCCCCGTACCGCCATTGGCCTCATTGATGACACCAATACACTGATTCTTCTCACCGTTGATGGGCGCAC
>JAFIGB010000311.1 GCA_020831705.1 Candidatus Sumerlaeia bacterium
GACCTTCCAATGGCCTTCTTCCCGGAATAAATTTCAGGATAAAATGGACAAACTTGCGGTTGCCCGGTCTAAAAACGCTGGAGAGTATGCACCGCTTTGACTTTTTACCACTCCCCGAGGATTACAACCAATGCGATTCACCCTTGGCATGTTCGCCATTCTCACCCTTCTCTTCATTCAGGGCTGTTGCACCATTCCACGGGAAACTCCATCCCCACCGAAAGACCCAAAATTCGGGGAACTCGAACGGCTCATGGATGCGTATCACCGCGAGGGAATGTTCAATGGAATTGCAATGGTTGCCCGCGATGGGGAGGTGATCTTCGAGAAAACCTACGGTTATGCCAATGAGGAGTGGGGTGCCCCGGTCGACCGCCACACGAAGTTCCGCCTCGCATCGGTCACCAAGCAGTTCACCGCCCACATGATCCTTCAGCTTGAGGAGGAGGGGAAACTCAGTGTGGAGGACACCATTTCCGATCACCTCCCCTGGTACCGTGAGGACACGGGAACCAGCATCACCATCCATCAACTCCTGACACATACTTCAGGGCTTCCGAATTACTCGGCCTTCAGTGGATTCTTCTCCGGTCCCAGCAGGATGACCCATCGAATGCGCAACTTCGTCGAGGAGTTCTGCTCCAACGACCTGGAATTCGAGCCGGGCGAGCGCTACTCCTACAACAATTCCGGCTACTATATTCTTGGTGCCATCCTGGAGGAAATCGAGGGGAAGACCTGGGAGCGGGTCGTGGAGGATCGCATTTCAAAACGGGGAGGCATGCCGGATACCGGTCCGTATATACACAACCGCCTCATGCCCCGCCGTGCCCAGGGGTACTGGCGCGACAGCGACGGAAAACTCCAACCGGTCGGCTACCAGGACATGACCATCTGGCGCGCTGCCGGATCCATGTACTCCTCGGCGAATGACCTTCTTCGCTGGGACGAGATCCTGCGCAATAATATACTCCTCGGCGAGGAGTATCAGGACAGGATGTTTACCCGCCAGCAGGGCACCTACGGTTACGGGGTCGGAGTCAACAGGGTGCGGAATCCGGAAGGTGAAACGATCCGCTACGTGGGGCACTCCGGATTCTACGGTGGGTTCAATAATTACTTCGCCCACTTCCCCGACACCGGCAAGGCAATTATCCTCCTCAACAATGGCGGGCGCACCCAGATCAATACCATCCGCGACGGCGTTATCAATATTCTCCTCGGCAATCCGTACGCCCTTCCTGTTGAGACCCATAAACTCGAATCAGAAGGATCGGACCCCCGACTGGTCATCAATCGTATATCCAGCCATGGCGTCATCAGTGCCGACGACGCCCGATTCAACCCGCAAAATTCCTCGGCAGGATCGATGATATACGCCATGAATTTCCTCGTCCACGACGGCGAGCGCCCCTATTTCGCAAACACGGCGGGGGGTGATGCCTTCATTCGCGATGGATCCGTTTCCGCCGACTCAAACTCCGTACGCAATCAGGGCATGACGTATAGCAACACCGACTGGCTGACTTCCGACCTGGCTGTCAATGTCACGGGGGAGGACGTTCCCCGTCTGGAAATCGCATGGACCTTCCATAACAGCAGCAGCGAGGAACGCCCCGTCCGCATGTTGTGGTTCACCGATATGGACATGACCACCGCCGGTTCCACCTCCTCGGAGGATCGTCTCGCGATGCTACCCAAGGATACCGCCCCAGAGGAACGCATGATTCTGGCCTTCAATGATCCCGGGGAGGACGAACCGGACAGCACCTCGGGGATGCTCCTCCAGGTGGAGGGGGTACCGCATTATATTCTGGGAATTGCGGAACAGGCAGGGGCTTCCGGGTACTGGAGCAACAGCGGCCCCTTTGAATCCATCGGACCGCGCGCGGCGGGCTACAAGATCCCGGAGGAATTACGCAACACAGTACAACATGACGAGGTTGGCGACGGCATGACCGACGGACCCCGTGATGTCGGGGTGTCTATACAAGCAGACATCACGCTTCAACCAGGGGAATCCCAAACCGTACGCTACCTGATAGACTTCGGGCCACACATTGAAATGTAAAGATGGCGGAGGATCACTCCCCCGCCATCCTGGTGAACTTTTCCGGATGACCGACTTACTGGCCGGCGACCGCTCCGTCGCGGCGGGGATCGGCGGAAATCTCCATGATTCCACCTTCCAGCCACACGGCATGGGCGCCGCCAAAGAAGGCGTCCCATTCGCTGCGGCGCTGGATGCTCCACCCTTCCGGGTCATCAAGGAGGGAAAGCGCTTCGCGCATGAGTTCGTTCGTCACCGGCCCCTCAAAGGAAACACGCTTGCGTCGCTGGTCCACGTGAAGACGGGGAGCATTGATGGCTTCCGAGAGGTTCTGACCGTGGTCCACACGGCGAACGAGTAACTGGAGAAGCGCGCCGGGAATGCGCAGGCCACCCGGTGTCCCGATCGACGCCAGTTGCCCGTCACTGCCGACGAGAATTGTCGGCGTCATTGAGGAGCGTGGCTTCTTGCCCGGTTCAGGGAAGTTTGCGGCGCCATCGACAGCCGTGAAGTCAAACATCTCATTGTTCAGGAGAATTCCCGTCCCCGGAACCATGACCCCGGATCCAAAGAAGGAGTTGATCGTCTGGGTCAGGGAAACCACATTACCGTCCTTGTCAATGACGGAGAGATGGGTTGTGTTCCCCGGATCACCGGGTGTGACGGGTACTTCTTCTGCCTTTGCTGATTCCACCTCGGCCATTTCCGGAAGCAGCGCCAGCATCTTGTCGCGCCATTCCTCCGAAAGCATCTCATCGATGGGGACGGGATGATAGCCGGGATCGGCAACGTGCTCGAAGGCATCCAATGCGGTCTGGTTGAGGAGCGTGATCAATACAGCAGCATGGTGGGCCGATTCGGGATCAATGGTGGAAAGGTCGATCTGTTCAAGCACCCCAAGGGCCTGAAGCACCTGAATGCCCCCGGAACTGGGTGGTGGGGCTGTATAGATCTGGTAATCACGGTAGGCGCCTTCCAGTGGCTCGCGCTTGGTGACATCGAAGGCGAGTATATCTGCCGCCTCCATCACACCACCACGCTCACGGACCGCCGAGGCGATCTTCTCGGCCATCTCCTCGTTATAGATCGCATCCGCACCTCGTTCGGCAATGGCTTCCAAAGTCTTGGCGAGATCCTCCTGGACAAGCACGGATCCCTCCGTAAGAGGGAAGATGCCATCCTCAAGATAGGCCTCCGATGCGGCCTCGTCATCTGCCAGTTTGTCGAGGTTGTCCGTGATCATACCGGCAAGCAACTCGCTGACGACAAACCCCTCCCGCGCCGCTTTGATGGCTGGAGCGAGAATGATATCGAGGGGAAGTGCGCCATGTTCCTCGTGGGCACGGAGAAGCCCTTTCACGGTTCCGGGAACACCAACGCCAAGACCACCACGGGCAAGCATTCCGGACGTGGGTGAACCTTCGGGGGAGAAAGTGTCACGGAGCAGGGCAGCGGGTGCGGTTTCGCGATAATCGTAATACTCCACCGAGCCGTCCTCGGCGGATCGATACATCAGGAAACCTCCCCCACCGATGCCACTGGCGGCCGGTTCGACCACATTAAGAGTAAAGGCCACCGCGAGGGCGGCATCAATGGCGTTGCCACCCTGGTCAAGGATGGACATTCCCGCATCAACCGCAATGGGGTGTGCGGCGGCGACTCCGGCCTTGTAGGGGCCGGACAAAAATGTCGGGCTGTCTGGGTTGGCCCTGCTGGATGGAGTGAATCCGATCATAAGTGCGAGCAATACGAAGCATGCCTTCATCGACTTCTTCATAAATGATGCTTCCCTTTCAGGTAATGTTTCCAGGACCCCCTTGGGGAACCGGGATAAAAAATACAAAGCCCTATAGTCAGGATCAGTGCCATAATCACGGAAGCGTACCGTGCCTGGGGAGGATGTGTCAACCTCCCCGAATCATGGCCCAGATCAAAATTTATGGAAACGCCTTGGCGGCTTGCCAAGCCCCGTATATCCAGAATGTGGATGACGGGCACATTTCGCTGCAATGTTCGGAAAAGGACGCTGTCACCCGCCCAGTTGAGGGATCCCTCCCGCCTTGGTACTGTCAGGCCGGGAGGAACGGAAAGGGCGCCGACGCCGCTCCCGAAGTTCGCCGCATGCCCACCAATATTGAGAAAAACCCGGCAGGAGTCCTCCCCATCGGGGAAAAGGACTGCCATGCGCCTGTCTATACTTTCAGCCGTCGACACCGGACGAAGTATTTCCACGTCCCTGGAATCGGCCTCGATTTCCGCCAACCGACGGAAAAGGAAGTCCCGGTCCTCGTCAAAGAGGTGAAGGGCCTTATCGCCGTCCCCACCAAGACTGAGCAGGCGGAACGTATGGGTCACATGGCCACCGTCGACAAGAATGTTCTCCATGTCCCAAAGGTCAAAACCGGGAACGTTCGCCCCCCACGTCGATGACGTCAGGGAAGCAATAACGACCGGTTCCAGTCCCATCGACTCGGCGGCAATCCGTGCGGAAAGGGCCAGGGCGGGGAAGGAGCCTGAGGCACCGATCCCGACCCGGTCACCATTCTCGAGACCAAGCTCCCGGAACCATTCGATAAAGACCTCCACCCATTCCGGTGACGTACTGAGGCGCTTTGCCGCCAGGTCCCCCGAGGTGGTTGTATAGCTGGACCACTCAATGCCAACGAGCCCCGTCTCCTGGGGATCGGAACGCTCGATCTCCCCGAGAATCCCGGGGGTGACGACTTGAAGCCGGGCCGCATTCAGGGCGCTTGTTGCGGCGATGTAGCGTTCCCTTGCATCCTGCACAACAGCATCCCGACCGGAGGGAACCGCCATGGCGGACAAGGTATAGAACCCGCCCAGGGAAAGCACTGCCACCGCAAGGAGTATCCATGGCCTCATGTCAATACACCCCCAGGGCGATGGAAATCAGGCCAGTGATTCCCGTTGCTGCCACAGTGGCAAGGAGGGTCAACCACGTCCCCTGGCGCATGCAGCATTCCGCAATGATTCCCGGGATGACATACCCGATGACCAGAAGGCCGGGCGAAAGCATGAAAAAAGCGGGAAGCGCCAGGACAAGAAGGCCCTTCAACCCGGCTCCCGTCATGAGGTTGAAGGCAAACCGCCTTTGGCCATATAGCAGGATGAACCGTGCGGCGAGCACCGTGACCCCAATGGTGGCGATGGCAAGCAGCAATGTCGCCAGCACCCGAACCGGGTCGCCAAGGGAAAGAGCCAGAAAGCCGGGGACGATGATGCCCCCCGGACGCAGGTCGGTGAACTCCTCGAAGAGAAGCGCCACCAGCACACCGATCACGAAAATCGCTACCATGTGATGCGTTCCCCGATTTCTGCCAGGAGAGTCCGCATTGTTGCGCCCTCGCCATTGGCATTCCCGAGAAGTATATACAGGGTCTCCCCGTCATCCCCTGCCGAAAACTGCCTGATGACTCCCGCCGCACGACGGCCCAGATGACCAGGAAAGATTCCCGAGCAGGAAAGGGGCACCATGTCTCCCATGAGGGAGGCCGGCCAGCGCTGAAAGAGGGGCAGAAAGCTCGCAAGGCGTGCAGGGCGATCGGCCCGATGGTTATAGACGAGATGAACCCGGTCGTGCCCCACCGAGCGAATGGCCTCCTCGACCAGGGTGGTCGAAGTTTCCGGATCATTCGCAGACATCAGGTCCAGAACATCCCGCCCGTTCACCTTCCAAAGGGAGGGCTTTGAGGAATTTTTCGCGAGGTCAATGACTTCCCTGGTCGCCTGGGGGGCATGCTCCCCCACTCCAATTGCATGAAGTGTGTGAAGGGTTGCGGCTGCGAGGGCGGCAGACCAGTCGGGAAGGTCCACCGCGGGGGGAACTTCCGGCCAGTGGACATTCCGGCCCTGCTCAAGCGCCAGATCATGGGCCATGCGATTGGCCGGAGTGGGCACAAACACGACAGGCACATCATGGGGAATGGTTTCCAGAAGGCTCGAAGCACGAAGCGCCGGATCCAGAGGCCAATGCTCCAGATGGTCGGGTGCATCGGGCGCAACAATGACCATGGTCGGGCGGACGATCTCATGGCAGATCACCTTTTGAAGGTCATACTGGATTGCCATGTTTTCAAGGACGGCGATTTCGGTATCGTCCTTCGCCATTCGATGAAGCGCGCGCCGCACCTCGCGTATATTCGCAGGCCCCCAGCGCCGAACCGCTTCCGGGGTTCCATTCGCATCGATATAGACAGGCGAATCCCCACTGATGCGGCACGTTGTACGGTGCGATGACGCAAGGAATCCTGCGTGAAGCATTCGGGCAAGGGTCGTCTTGCCCCGCACCCCGCAAATAAGAATCCGATGGGGGATTTTCCCGCGACACACGCCTATGGAACGCTTTTCCAGGAGTCCGAGTGCCATGATGGACACCCATCCTCCAGCCGTGATCGCGAGCAGGCTCCCCATTAGAAGGGAATAATTTCGCCGGTGGGTGGTGAACCGTCCGGCCCGTGTAGGAACATGCCGACACCACTCGTTCGCATGTCGCGAATACCCGGGACACCGCTGAAGGTGATTGGCTTGTCGAAATGTTCATCATTGTAGGATTCGACGACACGAAGAGTGGACTGAAGGTGGCGGCCGACACGCTCGTCCATGGATATACCCTCATTGGGTACCTCCACCGCGAGAATCCTTCGGCTCCGTTCGGAGACCTGTCGGCCCGCCTCATCCGCAGCTGCTGCACGGGCAGCAAGACGCTCATTCAGCAATCGTTGTATATGCATGACACGCACATACGCACCATCATACCCCGTGACGATCTGCTCCTCGGTTGTCTTCCCCTTCATCCTGCCCATGGCCACGTTTGCCGATTCGAAAAGGACAGAAAGGGCGTCGGTTGTGTCGCCCCATTCACGGTGGGACAATCCGCGCAGCTGCAGGCTGGAAGTCTCCGTGGCGATGGCCATGTTATCGTCGGAAATCAACAATTCAGCCCAACTGACAATACCTTCCGCGCGCTGATGGGCCACCATCACATTGTTGGTTGGATATTCAGGAGATGCCTCGTGATAATCGATGGCCAGGTCAACGTTCTCCTCCCGTATCAGCGTCGTCACGGCGTAGGCGATCTGCTCGGTCAGGGTGCCATTGGGGGTACCGGGGAAGGCGCGATTGAGGTTTCTCGAATCGATCCCGGCAAGCATCTGGCGACCAGGCCCGGGGTTGCCCCTCAACGAAGGATATGCCTCCTCGTATTTCGCCTGGATTTCCTCAAACCCGTCGCCCCGGGGGTTGATATAGATCGTCGGATCAGGCCACTGGAAGACCGGTGCGGTAACACGGGAACCATTCCGGAAGGGCCGGGGACCATCCGGTGTCTCCAGGTGGTAGAACTGGACCATCGCCTCCTGGCTGTCGTTGTGCATGAAGGCGGCAGCATTCGTTCGGGGGATGACAATGACCCTGCCCTCCTCGACCTGGAGGTTTTCCAGGATAACCACCGAGGTGATATACGCGGCGGGTTCGTTCGGGTGGGTACCACCGGAGATCAACAATGTGCCGCCGGGAACACCGCTGTCGAAGATATAGACCTCGGTGTCACCAACCGTGTTGGCCAGCGGGGCGTGCCAGTCACTCAGCATCTTTATTTCCGTCAGGCCGGACGACGGGAACAATGGCTCGGGGGTCCACATGAGCCGAAAACGCCAACCAGAAATCAGACAGACAATAAGCCCGCATGCGAGCAGCAGATGGGCACGGTGGATGGGGTTATTCAGGAATTTCATTACTTGACCCCCACCAGGCGAAGAATCAGGGGAATCGCAACCATGACGCAGGTCAACTGGTTGAGGGTCATCTTCTCCAGGTATAGATTCCAGATGGTCAGACCAAGGAGGTAGGCCACCAGGGCAATGTAAAGGAACGTGATCATGGGGCTAGCCTCCGAAGAATACGAGTCTGGGTGCGAGGAATGCCGCATACTGAATCGCGAGCAGACCAACTATGACCGTTACAATGGCAGGAACAATACAGTGCTTCAGGATGTTGAGGTAATTCTTCTCACCCACAACCTGGGCTGCGAAAAGGCCTGCAAGTGCGGTCGGCGGCATCAGGTCACCGAGGGCGACAATCAACGTGATGGACGCCGTGTTCATCACGATGACCTCCGACCCGGTGGGCAGGGCCAGCACGAAGGGAACACCAAGCACCGAGGCCGCGCCAAAGGAGGAGACGGCACCGAAGAGCGGCATCGAAAGGCCGATGATCGGGTATAGACCATCCCATCCGCGGGGCAGCCGGAGCGCCTGAATGACGACCTCGCCCCGGGCGCCGGTGAGCGTCATCACCTGGATGAACATACCCACGCCCATGAGAATTCCGAGGATCG
>JAFIGB010000320.1 GCA_020831705.1 Candidatus Sumerlaeia bacterium
GTCGACGATCCATGCGTGATCCGTCTTTTCCAGAATGACGATGTTGTTGGGCTTGATATCGCGATGAAGGATGCCACGTGAGGAGTTGCCGTGTTCATCGGTCCACTTGAAGTTATGGGCGGCTTCGAGTCCCCGGGCGACATCGATCATGTAGCGACAAATCTTCCCCGGCGGGAGAAGATTTCCCGGTTGGATGAGTCGGTCGAGGGAGGGCCCCTCGATATGCTCCATGATGATATACAGGAAGTCACGCTGGGGGTCGTCGCCAAAGTCAAAAACCGGAACGATGGAGGGGGCATTGCCCGCGGTGAGCAGGTGGGTCAACCGGGCCTCGCGGGAAAACCGGGCCACGAGGGAATCACGATCCTGCTCATCCAGGGCGTCAGGGGCCAAGAGCGAGGGATGCATCAACTTGATGGCGAGATTCTTTCCCGTCTCCCTGTCGGTGGTCTTCCAGATCTCGCCGAATCCTCCCACGGCAACACGAACATACCGGTCGAAGCGATTGACAAAGCTATGGGAAAGGCTCAACGGGAAGGCGGGGGAATTGGTATGCTGGCGAAGGTGGGTGCCCCGTTTACCGGTCACCCGGCCCTGCTCAAGGGTGACATGGATGCGGGGGCCATCCTTTCCCAGGGTGATGACGTCCCCATGGCGAAGGCGTGCTGTTCCCCGGATGCGCTGGTTCGCCATCCAGGAGCCCTGGGTGCTGTCGAGGTCGGTGTAGAGGAGTGTGCCATCACCACCGGGAACCAGGCTTGCATGATGGCGGGAAACCTGATTGTGCGTCAGGGGGTCGGGGCGAATGTGGTTGGAGGAGGACCGCCCAACTTCGGCTTCAGAGTTTTTGAAAACCTGGGTGATCGTCCGGCCGCTTGTTTCTATTAGGGTAATGGCATAAAGCATAAAGTGATCATGGCTTCCAAGTGGCGGATCGAATCATCCCGGGTTCAAGCCGTGAGCCCCGCACACCGCAATACGACGATGGCCGGACAGGATCGTGCGACCCAGTTTACTTTCCGGAAAAGAACGCAGCCCCACCTGAGTGCCTTCCCAAGTGTGATTCAAGCCCCTCCATTTGCACCGTGTCAAATCACATTACACCCGTCCCCATTCCAGTTTGGATACAGAACGGCCCCGCACCAGACTTCCAGATCCCCGACCATAAAACGGGCGGGATTACCTGAACATCCATGGGAGTTTGCTGAATCGGCGGGAACCCGTGCGCCTACCCGCCATCGGGTTCCAACTCGGTCACATCGGGCAGTTTCACCTCGTCCAGGGAGGCAAGGGGGTCCACCAGCGACTGGTGCTCGATGACATCAATGGAGCGCCAACGGCCATTGTGGAACCGGAGCAGATACACCGACCCGAGGGTCATGATGTATAGACAGCAAAGCCCCCACGCAATCATCATGGCGTGGTTTGGATTTGCAAAGTAGTCGGCCCGGAAGAGCCAGACGAGGATCGTGCTCGGGATGGCAAGGATGAACATGGAGATGCAAAGCCCCGCCCACATGACCCATTTCGTGTCACCCGCGCCCTTAAGTGCCCCGCTGTACACAAGCCCCACGGCGTCGAAAAGTGTATAGACCGCCACCACGACCAGCAACATCCTGGCGACATGCATCAACTCCAGCCATTCCGCCTCGGGCAGGTTGCCGCGAAACCAGACGAGAAAAAAGTCGGGCACGAAGATATACAGAAAGCACACCGCAAGGGAGTACAACCCACAGAGAAGAAGCACGGTAAAGACCATGCGTTCCGTCCCGTAAATGTCCTTCGCCCCACAGAGCTGCCCCGCCAGAATGCTTGCCGCAATGTGCATCCCCACGCTTGGAATGAAAAGCAGCATGTTCACGTTCATCGCCATGTTGCTCGCAAACTGGGCCTGATACCCGAAGACACCGACAACCATCAGAAAGATGGTAAAGCCGCTCGTTTCCACAAGGCCGTGCAGGCCCGACGGAAATCCGAAGCGCAATATGCGGCGGGTCAAACCGCTGTCATACCTCCAGGAACTGAACAGCCTGTACTTTCTCTCGACATTGGGATGGGCGAGGAGAAACGCCACCACGATCAGGGTGCCCGCCGCCCACGCAAGCACCGTCGCCCACGCAGCTCCACCAATCCCATCGGGGAATATCCACACGGGCGTGAAAATCAACCAGACATTGAGGCAGATATTGATCAGGCACGTTGCCGCCGTAACGAAAAGCACCAACCTCGTTCTTCCCTGCCCCTGGTAAAACGCCAGGAGCGCATTCTGAAGAAGAAAAAAGATCCCCCCTGCCGTGACGATCTGAAAGTAAAACGCCTCCAGGGCGGGGAGGGGTTCGTCATGACCGATCCACCGGAACAGCGGCCACCCAAGGGGAGCGATGAGCACCAGCAGCACCCCACCCGCGAGGGATAGATAGATTGCCTGCCAGATAACAGCACCGACCCGCTCCAGCCTTCCAGCACCGAGGTACTGGGCCACGAAGGTGGTCGCATACCCGATGGTGAACAAGAAGACCGTCAGCACCATCCACGTGAGAATTCCACCCTGCATCGAGGCCGTGAAGGCATCAGCGGAATGCCACGCGAGGAATGTGCGATCGAGGAAAAGGTTCAACGCAATGACGGCGTTGCTCAGGATCAGAGGAAAGCCAACGGAAATCACATTGCGCAGGCCGTCACGCCCCTCCAGACGGGGGGGGACAAACAATCGTGCCCGACGGGGCATTGTACCGGGAACAACCGACTTCATCTTCGCTTCTATCTTGTTGTCAGGATCATTCATTGGGCGGGAACGGAAGGACTCCCCGTGTCGGCGGAAACCGTCAGGGTACATTCCTGATGCGACAACGGAAATGAGCAAACCGCGACAAAATCAGTAAGTCCCCCGAAGGGAACCGATTTTTCACCAGAAGGCAACTTGACACTCCGGATCGGGGGGACCTACCTTTAATACAGGATCGCTTGGCGGTCCTGAAGAAAAACGGGGGCCGTTGCCCAAGGGAGCCATGAGCTCCAATCAACGACTCCCCCCGGTTTGAACCGGCCCGAAGATTGCGCTGGGTAGTTGAAGGAACCCGATCCAGACCCCAGACGGGCTTTCCTGAAGGAGCATCTTATTATGGAAACGGAAAACGTTCAGGACATTGTTGAGCAGGCCCTTGAGAATGCCATCGAGGCACTTGACCTGATTTCAACTGATGAACAACTCGACGGGCGCCTCCGCGAGGCCCAACGTCTCTGCAACGATGCCCTCTTCGAGCTTCGTGGGTATGGCTACGACCTGACCCAGGAAGACTGGAAGAAAAACTGACCCATCTGACACATGATCAGTGGGGGCAACTGCTCCCCCCCCGCCCGATTCATGGTGCCTTCCAGGCACGCACCGCACTCCTGACCTCATTCAAAACCTTCAATTTGGCCTCCTCATAGGGTAGATCACGAATCATCAACCCTGAGGCGTTATAGTGCCCACCCCCACCCAGGGAGTCGGCAATCGCGCCGCAGTTGATCCCCCCTTTGCCACGAAGACCGGCACGGCACCAGCCCTCTTCGGTCTCAATAAAGAGGCAGGACACCTCGCACCCGACAACTCCACGGATTTCACTGGAAAGGCCATCCGGCTCCGAATCGGGACCGCCGGCCTCCATGATCGTCGCCCAACGAATTTCCCCCCAAACCAGCGCATCCTCCAGTTCAAAGTTCAGACGGCTGAAAACCTCGCCGGTAATTTTGAACTCCCCCTTGGCGCGGCTTTCAAACACCGCTTGGGAGATCGCTCCGGGGTCCGCCCCCGCCTCAACAAGGTCCCCCGCAAGGCGCAGGGCCGCCGCCGATGTGTTCGGATACCGAAACCCACCGGTATCAGTGAGGATCGAGAGAAACAGACTGCTGGCAATTTCAGGGGTCATGCGGGCGCCAAGGGCCTTGGCCAAATGGAAGATCTGCTCCCCCACCGCGCACGCCTCGGGATCGATGTGATTGTAATCCGCAAAAACGGTGTTGGTCAGGTGGTGGTCGATATTGATGGTTTTGCCAAGGGGCTTGAAATCATCCTCAACCCGGTACACCGCGCCACAATCAACAAAAAGTGTCCACTTGGGGGTCCAATCGGGGAGGGTATTTTTGACCGCCTCAATCCCGGGAACGAAGTCCCATTTATCTCCAAGAGGCCCGACATTATAGGCGGCAACCCGCTTGCCCAGCTGGACGAGGGTGTGAAAAAGCCCCATGGTGGAACCGAGGCAATCGCCATCGGGACGCAGGTGGCTGACAATGAGGAAGTCATCCCCCTCCTGGAGCATCTGTGCCACTTCCTCAAGAGAGACCTTCTTTTTTTCCGTGATCATGCCAGACATAAATATCAACCTGTTTGTTCCGTGGAATCATTGTGGGGAGGGAGCGGTTCTCCCCCGTAGTCAAACCCCGCGATCCTAGGTGGGGCCGCGCCTTTGTCAATGGAGATGGACCGCTCAAAGCCCCCTGACAGTAAAAAACCTGATCCCCCCACAAAAGGAAAGGCCCCGGATCATGCCGGAGCCTTTCTTGATATCAGGTCCACTCCCCCCGTGTGGGGGAAGTCGGTCAATCCACCAGTTGCTCCCAATCCATAACCGGCGTGTTCGGTTCCTCAACGGTAACGGAGAGGTTGGGCACCGTGGTGTCGGCGTAGGCCGGGTCACTGGAGGTCACCGTATGGGTGATGACGAAGGTCGCCGGAAGGACCGTCACTCCGTCATCGATGGCCGTGATGGTCAACGTCCGGCTGTCGTTCGCCTTGTCACCGGCCCCAAAGACAATGGAGTGGGGTTCGCCGGGACCGGAACCAAGATCAAGGATTGCCGGGGGCGTGGCGATGATGACCACCGTGTCCTCCACATCGGAGTCCACAACCAGTTCGTACGTGTCATTAAACTCATTGGCACGGACGACGGTTTCACCTCCCGTTTCGACCACGTCAATATTGGCCTTGGTAATGGCGGGCGGTGTGAAAGTCATCGTCTGGGGGAAGTCGGTCACCGTGATGGTGAAGGACTGCGTGTCGGT
>JAFIGB010000324.1 GCA_020831705.1 Candidatus Sumerlaeia bacterium
GGGTGCGAAAACAGGGGGGGAGCCTCCACATCCTCCCCGCGCCTGTAAAGGCCAATCTCCAGTCAGTGCCCGAGTTTTTTTCCGGAGCCCGCCTCCAGGCCCCGCGATGCCGCGATCAGGCCCGTCACGACAAACAGCAGATGCGCCACCTGCTCCTCATTGAAGTAGTAAATCGACCCGAGAAGGAGGAATGCCGCCAGAACAGAGCCTCCCACCGCCAGGCCGGGGAGGTCCTCCCATGGCGGGGCATTGGCCCGGAGGTGGTAAATCAATGTGAGCACAAGCAGCCCGACAAACCACCCATAGGCGACGACTCCAATCACACCCGTCTCCGCAAGCGTCTGCAGGTAAAGCTGGTGGAGGTCCGGTTGGCGGCGATCGGTCATCAGTTCATATTCGGCCATGACCTTGTCCTGCAGAAAAATATCCCCGCCGTAACCAACGCCGAACCAGAGATTCTCCCGGATCGGCCGGACACCCTGGCTCCACAAATGCAGCCGCCCCGAGAGGAGCAGGTCAGGTTGGGAAAGATGCTCGATGAAGGTTCCCGCCCGGTCACGGACCGTGGGCATGGCCAACCCGGAGAGTAAAATGGCAACCATCGCCGCCAAGGCGAGGCGCAACCCACCTCCGACAAGGACAAAGGCAAGCATCCCCCCGAAACAGGTCCCAACCCACGCCCCCCGCGCTTTGGTCAGGCCCAGATAGTACACCGAAACCAGCAAAATCATAGAGACAACGGCGATTTCCCAGGCCCTGCGATTTCTCAGCCCCCGGGCAAGCCATGCCATTGCCGCAGGAATGGTGATCATCATCACCATGGCGCTGCGTGTGTAGCTCATCATTGTACCCTGGGCGCGGTGGTAAATCTGCCCGTCCTCGTCGGTGGCCGTATAAATGTAGCGGTGGCTGCGAAGAATCCATCCGGCCTCCTCCAGGGAGACGGCAAAGTAATAGAGCAATATCCCGACACCCGCGCTTACCCCACCGCTGATTGCGAGCCACCGAATGACCCACCACTGGCGGGCGGGAGTAATCGCCCAGGCGCCGATGGCGAGGAATGTCAGGAAAAACCAAAGGTGTTGGCGGAAGAACGTCTTGAAGCTGAAGCTGCTTTCCATGGAAAAGAAACTTGAGAGCACCAATGCCCCAAGGACCGCTGCCACGGGAGGAATCCATCCGAGCAAATGACGGGCGGAGGAGCGGTCGCGAAGGACGATGATCGCCGTGGCCAGAAGGAAAAGCACAAGCGAGGTCACTCGACCGATGCGCACGCCACTTTGCCATGGCAACAGGATCAGGAAGACCGCCAGTGGGATTCCTGCCCAACGGGCGCACCATTCCCCAAGCCTCGTGAAGAGGGGGGGTCCTCCGTTTTCCTGGTGACCGCTGGTCAAAAAAATTACCTCCGAATCCCCAAATTTTCCATCAACCCAAGGGGCGCCTGTTTCAGGCGATGTCGAATGATTGTGCTGGAGCGCGGAAGGATGGTGTCGCCGGGCTGAATAAGGAGAAGCTTCAATACGATGTCCCCCCCCGAAGTGTCCACCATATCAAGTAGAAAATCCCGCCCGGGGAGAACTACCGCCTCCCCGAGCCCCAATTCCTCGCCACCCGGGTTCACGAGCGACAACAATTCGATGTTCTTCTCCTCCCGGTTTTCCACCACAACATGATGACCCTTCCGGCGGAGGAAAATCTGCCGCTCCTCCACGGAGGCGGATTCCTCGCCCGATGGAAGCCTTCCCTCAAGGGCGAGGGGCCAACCAGCGCGCAGGACTTCGACCCAATCGGGGGAATACTCCTTCATGACCCCGGGAAGTTCCCGCCACCCACCGGCTTCGGGAACCTCCGCCACGCAACCCTGCCCAAAAAACGATTCCAAAATGGGATCGTAGGCGAGGTTCACGGAGGTGATGACCGTTTTGCCAATCTCGTTGATGTGCCGGTCCTGGGCCTGGAGGACCGACCCCACACGGCTCGAAGGGGCGGCGATGTTTCGGGCGTGACCGATAACCAGTGTGAAGGTCTGCACCAGCGCATCACGGAGGATGCTGAATTGAATGAGAAGGAAGCGGGCAAATCGCCGTGCCGGGGTGGGGCGTACGTAGCGGGTCAGATCACGCCGCCGCCTCCGGGCCATGGCGGGAGTCAGCATTTCTTTCGGCCTTAAAATCGCCCGAATGGCTGCCATTTCCCCCTGATGAAGCACAAAGGATCGCTCGACATGGCCGCTTGGATCCTCCACCTCCTTCTCGTAATGGATCTCAAGGCCATTGGGATACACCTGAAGTTTCCCCCAGACCCGGCGACCATCGGCAAGAACCACAATGACAGCGTACTTGTCAAAGTCCTTCAGAACACGATCCTTGCGGCGGTAACGGATCACGGCACCGATCACCGCCGAAAGGATGACAAACAGGATCGTCAGTGCCAGGGCATTGGAGATGATGGCATTCATGATGGGGTTGCCGCTGGAGGCCGCAGGCGGGATGACAGGGGTGGAGGCTGCGGAGATTCCCGGGAGGAGAAGGACGATGGCCGGGAGTAGGGATGATTGAAATCGGTTCAATGGGTTGCTTCTCTCGCTGGTGGTCATCCAAGTGCAGGCTCTTGCCATCATCGGGGACCAAGGTGGCCACAAGTGCAAGGCTGGAACGATCGGGCGTCGGTCATTTCTGTTGCGGTCGCTGGCCGGGATCACAAGTTTGTCGTCACTTTTTGCGGGGAGTACCGCTTTTCTTGAACCACGAAGAATACGAAAAAATGTTCCAGCTCGAGGAGAACTATTGGTGGTTCCGCGGGCGCCGGGCCATTGTTTTCATGATGTTTGAGAAGTACGCCAACCAACTCGGCAGACCTCTCCGGATTCTCGACCTTGGGTGTGGCACGGGAAAGTGCCTCACTGAACTCACCGCACGGGGCCACGAGGTCATCGGGGCGGACTTCAGTGCCGAGGCCCTTTCCTTTACCCGAAGGCGGGGCGCTCAAATGCTCCTTCGCGCCGATGCGACCAGCCTTCCCCTCGCCGACAACTCCTTCGATGTCGTCATTGCCCTGGATATCATGGAGCATGTGGAGAAGGACGGCGAGATGGCCGCGGAGATGCTCCGTGTCCTGCGCCCCGGTGGGATCGCCATTGTCAATGTCCCCGCCCACCCGTTTTTATGGAGCGACCACGATGTGGCCCTCCACCATTTTCGCCGCTATACACCGTCGACATTCCGGGCCGTCATCGACCAGGCAGGGTTCGACCTCATGCGGTTCACCTACTCCATTGGCCTGCTTTTCATTCCGGCGGTTGTCTATCGAATGGGTGGGAACCTCAGGAACCGGCTGGTGCACGGAGGGGAACCGTCGAGCCACGTCATCCAGACGGGAGGCTTCCTCAATACCCTCTTTTACAGGACGGTCTGCCTGGAGGGAAAATTCATGCGCCGGTTTAATCTTCCCCTCGGCCTGAGTCTCCTCGCGGTGGCCCGCAAGCAGTAGCTCACATCGGGAAAACCGGTTCCAGTGTATAGCCCTTCTGGCCGGCCAGGTCGCGCACCGTTCGATCCACGAACCAGTGGAACTTTTCGATCTTCAAAAGCTCACGCACCTTCACCTCGTCCGCTGGCTGGGGGTAATCGAGTCCCTCGATCCTGTCTATCACGAGGACATCCGCAAGTTCATTGACGAGTTCCATGCTCACGCCCCCCGACGAACCAACGGCAAGAAGGCGGTCGCGCTCCTCCTCGGTGAATTCGCTGAATCCAACCCCCTCAAGTTCCACCCGTTCCTGCAATGTCGCCTCGATACCATCCATGACTCGAAGCCCTTCCAGGAAGTTCTCGACGTCTGTATAGCTCCCATCCTTTTCGAGGAGGTTTGCCGAACTCATCCCCGGCACGAGGAGCGACTTGCGAAATCCCCAGATCAGGGGGTCGGTGGGGAAGGTTTCCCGGTTCCCGCGGAAAAAGCCACCGATCTCCTCCCGGGTCAATTCGTCCTTCTCCGGATCATACTTTGAACGGAGGTACTTGCGAACGAGCAGGGTCGTCTCCACGGCCTCGCGGTAATAGACAATGTCCGGGGAATCGATGAGGCTCTCCTCCTCGACCATGAGGTCCAGCAGCGCCTCCTGAATCGGCCCCATGCGGACGGCTGCCTCGCGGAAGCTGGTTTCCCCATGGCGTACTTCAGCGGAAAAGTGCCAGCCGGCCGCCGCCGCCAGTTCCCTCCGCATGATTGGTCGCCCCCCCACGCGGACGGCGATGTCGTCATCGAGCGCCAGATATCCCCGGCTTTGAAGGTTTGCCAGATGGGGCTGGACCAGATTGCGGTCCATCACCATCGGCCGGAAAAAATCGTCTATACGCTGGTTGCGAACCTGCTCCCGGTATTGCTCCAGGAGGTATTCCCGCGCGGACTCATAGGGAATATAGTCAGAGGGAATTCGCATCTGGCGATAGACAAGGTGGTACCCGCGGGTCGAGCGAATCGGTTTTGAATAGGTTCTGTTGTCGAGGCCAAGGAAAGCCTCGCGGACGGCCTCGGGCATCTCCGTGTCGGCGTCGGGGATGATAATGCGCGCGGTGTTGCGCGTCCCGGGCGGGTTGTATTCCTCCATGAGGGAGACGAAGGTCTCGCCGTCCTCCAGCCTTTCCCATGCCTCCTGGATGGTCTTCCCTGCTTTCTCCTCGAAATCCTCCTCCCCAATGGGAAGAAATATTTCCCGGATGATCCACCGCTCATCCATGCGGAGGACCTGGTCCTTTACTTCTTCGTATATTTCCTCCAGCGCGTCCCTGTCCGGTGTGGGAATTCCCTCCAGGATCTCCCGGCGAAAGAGGACATTGCGTGCCATGTCGCGGCACTTCGCGTTGATTTTCTCCCGCTCTTCTTTCGTGAGTGTATATCCCTCCCTGCGTGCGTCCTCCACCAGGATCCGGTAGATGGGATCCTGGTAACCCATGTTCGCCAGGTCGGAGATGCCAAAGAAGATATACTCGCTACGCCTGTAGGGAGCCTCGCGAACAGTCAGCAGGATCTTGAGTTGGCCAACGGTGTATGGCTCGCCATCCACGTAGACGCCAACTTCGTTGTCGTCGAGGTTTTCGACCTCCTGCTCCAGTCCGTGGCCGGGGGATATCCCCGGAAGCAGGGCCAGGCACCCGGCAACGGTTGCCAGGGCTGTGAAGGTTGTCAGGAGTTTTCTCCAGCTTCTCATTCAATCACCATGATGGCATCGGAAAGGCGCCGTGCATTGGCACGCATCAGTTCCATGAAGTCCCCGTCATCCGGTTTGGATATACAGGTGTGGAAGACAATAACCGACAAGCCGCGGTTGGAAAGTTCGGTCACGGTTTCTGCAAGGGGATAATCCTCCCAAAGCATGATCCTGGCGGGTTGTTCCTCAAGCAGTTCATCCAGTTCCGCCCACTCCTCCTCGGTCGGGAAAATGTCCGGTTCCAGGTGAAGGGAGCGGACGTCCAGCTGGTAGCGCCGTGCGAAGTAGTCGTAGACCGGGTGTGAGGCAAGCATGGCGGTATCCTTCAGGGGATCCGTTGCCGCGAGGAAGCTCGTGTGTAGCTCCTTGAGTTCCGCGTCCAGGTCGCCATGGCGGTCCCTGATGGCATCAGCCGCATTGGGGATCAGGTCGGCGATGGCCCTGCGTGCTGCATCGGCCTGGCGGATTGCCTGGACCGGGTCCAGCCAGGTGTGGGGGTCATACCCGTCGTGGCTGTGATAATGGCCGTCACCATGATGATGAAGGACGGCATCCTCGATGACAATCTTGTCGGAGCGGAATGCGGAGGATGTATTGACAACTCTTCCTGTCGGGAGGGTCAC
>JAFIGB010000153.1 GCA_020831705.1 Candidatus Sumerlaeia bacterium
AAAGCGGAAGGACTCGTGAAGGAATATATTGATGGGGAGCGCAAACTCACCGTCCTCAGTGGTGTGTCCCTTCACGTGAATTCAGGGGAGTTTGTCTCCATCGTGGGACAAAGCGGAAGTGGCAAGTCCACACTCCTTCACCTTCTCGGTGCCTTGGACAGGCCGACGCAGGGGTCCGTGCACCTCGATGGTCAGGACTACTCCAAGCTCAGTGAACGAAGCCTCGCGCGCCTTCGCTCCGACAGGGTTGGATTCATTTTCCAGTTTCACCACCTGCTCCCCGAGTTCACCGCCCTTGAGAATGTCCTGATTCCCGGGATGATTCGCAGGGAAACCCGTGGCGCCATTACAGATCGCGCCGAGGAGATGCTGCGCCAGGTCGGTCTGGGCGAAAGGATGACCCACCGCCCCACGAAGCTTTCCGGCGGGGAACAGCAACGGGTGGCCCTCGCCCGCGCCCTGATGAACAACCCCACCGTTGTCCTTGCCGACGAGCCCACCGGCAACCTCGACGCAAAGACCGCCGAGGAAACCATTGAGTTCATGGTCAACATAACCTCCGGCGCAGGAAGAACGCTGGTTCTCGTGACCCACGACCCCATTATTGCAGCCCGGGCGGACAGGGTTTTGCGGCTCGAAGTCGGGCGACTCGTTGAGGACTGAAGCTGAAAAAACGATGGGACCACTTTCCTCCCTTCGTCCTTGCAACGCAGAAGGAAAAATGAGACCGTTCAAGGGGTGACGGGGATCAATTCCCGCCCCACAATAATACACTAACGTTAATGTTCCAGGAGGGCACGATGGGTTTTCTCCGCGGCCTGATGAAAAAGGACCAGCCTGACAAGGGCGACGACAAGAAAAAGGGGGAGAAGGATCCCCTCAGTCGTGAATCTGCAGCGCGTCCGACCGACAAGAATCGCATGAACCCCATTGCGGGCCACGATTCGGCCGCCCCCCTGAGCAAGTCCGGCACTCACAAGACCCCCGAGCGCAAGTTGACGTCATCCGGGCAGGGTGAAAACCGCCAACAAAACAAGTCCCTCAAGTCCGCCCTCAGTGGCGAGGCCGGCGTTTCCATCACCAAGAACGTGGCCGAGCAGCACAAGTTCGTCCACGACGCAGACATCCTCGATGCCCTCGCCGCCGAACTCAACATGGAGAAGGTCTCCCTCACGCAAATCACCGTGACGGAGGAACTCCTCGCCCAGCTTCCCAAGAAGGTCGCCCGCGACCTCCATGCATTCCCCGTCTCCTTCGATCACAACGAGGTCGTTGTTGCCATCTCCGACCCCATGAACATTCAGGCGATGGACGACCTTTCCCGCATCATCGGCAAACCGGTGCGTACCGTTGTCGCCAGCGAGGATGAAATCGCCCGTTTCTACCAGCGGCATTACGAGGGGAGCGAGATCGAAAACATCTATACAGAGATGACCGACGATCTCACCCAAAGGGAACTCGACGAACAGCACTCCAATGAAATCGAGCTCGACGAAAGTGACAACGAGGAGGCACCGCCGGTCGTCAAGTTTGTGGACCTCGTGTTCAAGCGCGCCGTCCTCGATCGTGCCTCCGATATACACATCGAACCGACCCGCGATGGCATCACCATCCGCTTCCGTATTGACGGCGTCCTCCACGAGATGCCCTCGCCGCCCAAGAAGTGGCAGAACTCCATTCTCTCCCGCCTGAAGGTGCTCTCGGGAATGGACCTTGCCGAAAAAAGAATCCCCCAGGACGGCCGTATCAAGCTTTCCCTCCCCGACCGCAAACTCGATCTTCGTGTCAACTCCCTCCCCGCCATCAACGGGGAAACCATCGTCATGCGTATTCTTGACCAAAGCTCGGTTCTTCTGGGTCTTGAGGATGTCGGTTTCCTTCCCGACAACATCACCCTGTTCAACAACCTGATCCGGACCCCGACCGGAGTTATCCTGATGACCGGCCCCACCGGTTCGGGAAAAACGACGACACTGTATTCCGCCCTCTCGACGTTGAACTCGCCGGAAATCAAGATCGTGACCATTGAGAACCCCGTGGAGTACATGCTCGAGGGTGTCAATCAGGTGCAGGTCATGGAGGAAATCGGCCTCGATTTCACCACCGGCCTTCGTTCCATTCTTCGCCAATCCCCCGATGTGCTCCTCGTTGGGGAAATGCGTGACCTTGAAACAGCTGAAATTGGTATTCGCGCGGCGCTGACCGGTCACCTGGTCTTCTCGACACTCCACACCAATGATGCGCCATCCGCGCCGGGTCGTCTTGTCGACATGGGTGTGAAGCCCTTCCTGGTGGCGTCGGCCCTTCAGGCCGTCGTGGCCCAGCGTCTTGTCCGCCGCCTCTGTGGATCCTGCAAGAAGGAAACCTCCCCCACCCAGGATCAGCTCATCGAGATCGCGGCAACCAAGGATGAAATCGAGAACATCAAGGAATTTCCCATTTGTACTCCCGTGGGATGCGAGCGGTGTTCGGATGGATTTCGCGGACGTACCGCGATCCACGAAATACTCGTCGTTGATTCCCGCGTGCGACAGTTGATCATCAAGGGTGAATCAGGATTCCGCATCAAGAAGGCCGCTCTTCGAAACGGCATGCGCAGCCTCCGCATGGACGGCTGGGAGAAGGTCAAGCTCGGCCAGACCAGCATCAGCGAGATCCTGCGCATTACACAGGACGACTGACCCCGCAACAAGCAATCAAATCACTGGAAAACACAAACCAGCCCACGTCCAACCGTCAACGGATGTGGGCTATATTTCTATACGAAACCAAAACGAGACCCCCTCGCCCGGCTGCACCTCAACCGCACCCCCTTCATTGATGCTGTTTGGTGCGCCCCAGAAGGGCTCAAGGCAGACGAAGTCCCTCCCGCTCAGGCTCCAGATTTGGAAGTGGCGGAACCCCGGGGAAAATTCAAGGCGTAATCCCGGTAGCCCGGGAACTTGGTAACGCACCACGCCATCAGCAGGGGCACGGACTCCGAAGTTGACCTCGCCCTTGTCGTGGAGATGACCCGGTTCTGTTCCCGGCAGCGAACCGGCAATATTCTCCTTCTCCATGAGACTGCATGGAAAATAAGGATGCCAGCCCGGGGCGAGGGGCATGGGCTTGTCCCCCTCGTTGACACAACTCATCTCCAGGTGAATCCCCCGTCCCGTCAAAATAAACCTGTGATCGAGGGTAAAATCCCATGGCCATATATCCCGGGTTTCCTGCGGGGTCTCCATACGCAGGTGAAGGGAGGATGCGCGATGTTCGATCACCTTCCAGGAAGCATTGCGGGCAAAACCATGCATGGGCAGTTCCGTCCCCGAGGCATTCAACCGGCCATCCTTTAACTTGCCACAGAAGGGAAACATGATCGGAATACCGCCGCGGATTCCGAGGCTGGGGTTCTCGAAGGTTTTACGGTCCATGTATAGAATGGAATGCCCGCCGACCTCCAACCGGGTCACCAGGGCACCCCGCGCGGGAGCAACACTTGCACGCACTTCCCCCAGTTCCACTTCCAGTTCCTCAAACTTCATGGCAGTCGCTCCATTCTATTCGCTGTCAAGTTCCACGCTTTCGCCCCACAAACTGATAATACGGCACTTTCATTCCAAGCATGTAGGGGACCTTCCCCCGATTTCCACGGAATGCGACCCTTTCAAAGCGATTCGCCAGATAGGGTACATGATCGGGATTCAGGAAGACGTTATCCTGGGCAAACCAGGCGGGCCAGAACGTCCGGGTATACCATCCGTGTCCAGTATATCCATCTGCAGGGTACTTCCGGGAAACAAAGAAATCAACAACACCAATGGAACCGCCGGGGGGGAGGAGCCTTACCGCCTGGTCGATGGCGGCGAACCAATCGGGAATCATCGTCAGGGAGTAGGAAAACGTGATAATGTCGGCATGGCCCTCCGGTGGGACAAACTGCGTGACATCCGCCTCGACGGCCTCCACATTTGTCCAGCCATTTTTGTCTATACGCTCGCGGGCAATGGCAAGGAGGGATGGGGAAAGGTCCACGATATAGACCTTCTTTAACTGGGGAAGGCGGTCTGCAATGGCCTCGATGTTGGCCCCGGTGCCCCCTCCCATGTCCACCCAGACACCGTCCCCCGACGGGGGGACCGGCATACGGCGGTAGAGCGGCTCGCGCCCCTTGAGGAGCCGACGACGGAAGTCATCATAACCACCCGCCTGCCCCTTGTAAAAGCTCTCCAGGCGCTCCCGGTGGGTGCCGCCCCGAATGGGATTGCAGGCGAGGTGATAGAGAATGCGAAGGTCCGTCAACAGGGACACTTTAGGAGGCACTCCCATTGCGGTTCAGGTCGGCGATGTAAAAGCTGCCATACGTATGCACCCGGTCAACGGCATGGAGCCGCGTCGCGAGTTCAGTGTTATACGTCAGGAGATCCCCCGCCTTCCGTTGCTTTCCATCGATGGTGACCGGAATGGGGTCCACAAATTCCACCTTCATTCCCCCACTGCGGAAGAGGATCCTCGCCTGATCCGCGGCGGCATCCATGATCGCCTGCCATTCGCTGACGAGAAGCGGATATCTATACGTGCTCAACCAGTCCATGTGGTCGAGGAGGATGAAGCGGGTCACCTTTTGGTCCGTGGATTTCAGGAAGCCCTCGACGGTGTTCGTGTGTACCGACACGCGATCAATCAGTCCGTCCTTGAGCTTTTGGAAGTTGTCCTCCTTCAGGTACTCGGGACAGCACTCTCTTGTATAGCTCCCCGTGAGATAGACACGCCAGAAATAGTTGTCGTGGATTGGCAGCCTGGTCAGCACGGTTTCGAGGCAATGCTCCATGAATTCGGTAATGCCCCCTCCGAAGTGGAGTTCCACCTGCTGGCGCTGCTGGCGCGGAACGCCGAGCATGGACAGGGTCGTGTCACTCCCGACGAATCGCTTCATCAGCCCCGTCCAGAAGAATTTCCTGATGGAGCGCTCGTAGATTTCGCGCTGCTCCTCCAGGGTCGTTGCATCGACCAGGGTATTGATTTCATCACGGAGGCCCGACTTGCGATTCATGTAGAAATTGCAAATCCGGGCAACGGTGCCGGAGGATCCGCAGAAGTAAAAACTGCGTTTGGGATTGGTGAAGAAATTCGAGTGCTTTTCCCAGTATTGCCGCGCGAAGGGGGAAAGGTCAGGCATGAGTGCCTGACGAAGCAGCCGTTTGAACTGGGGGTGGTGGCCCTGGCCGAAAATCTGGAAGAAGTCCTCGTAATCAAGGGAACGAATCCCCGCCATTTTCAATTCAAGAAGGGCGTTTTGGCGTGGATTCATGTCCACCGCATGAACCTGTTTCGGGCCATCAAGGGCATAATCGAGTGTATTGCATCCCGCCGAGGTAATGACGACCACCACATCCTCGGGGCCAAGCTCCAAGGCCTCCCGGTCGAGGCGTGGATCCTCCCAGCAGGTGTTGTAGACAAGGTTGGATCGGTGAACGATGGAGAAGGCCTTGCCACTGAACCAGTCGGCAATGGGCCTGCTTTGGATGCTTTCCACACCGGTTCGTCGTGCATGGGGTCGGGGCTTCCCTTTCCCCCGAAAACGAAGGGATTGAAGGCGCCGCTTCCATCGCAGCTTGTTGTCATTTTTACTTGTTGTCATCGACCTTTGGGTGCCCCGTGCTGGAATCCGTTCCACCTGCCGCATGGGGTTGTTATCGGTGGGGAGTGAGGTGGGCAACAGGTTGTTTGCGGGACTGACAATGCTCACAAAAAAGCACCGCCCCGACACACATTCAAAGTGGGCCGGGGCGGTGAGGAGGATCCTGGGTCCAGAAAACGTCACCAATGCTATTGGAGCCGTTGGTGGAGTGGATCAGTTTTCAATATTTGGGTCCATCTCAAAGACGCCGTCACCATACTTCTGTGAGCGATAAATATCGCCGCGGGAGATGGTACCATTGGTGGGGTCGTAACTAATTCTCATCGGGATGCGTGAAACCACTCCGAAATCCTGGTTTGCGGTGCTGTTGTTATTGACGTAACGATCAGGACCAGCCCCGAAGATGATCCATTCACCATCCCGACCTGCCAGGGTTGCATAGGCAACTTCTGCGATCGGTTGAGGAGCACGCCTACGGCCTGTCCAGTTCGCGAAATTGTAGTACTGCCGCCCGTCGGTAGACCCAGCCATATCTGAGCGACCAATTTTGAAGACATCAGTCAGAGCTGCAACGCTGGAAAGG